>NZ_JBHVTL010000007.1:227965-276211 GCF_042884635.1 Kitasatospora sp. NPDC058115 | reverse complement strand
GGCTCCCAGTAGACGACTGGGTTGATAGGCCGGATATGGAAGCCCTGTGAGGGGTGGAGTTGACCGGTACTAATAGGCCGAGGGCTTGTCCTCAGTTGCTCGCGTCCACTGTGTTGTTCTGAAACAACGACCCCCACCTGAAAATGGTGGGCGGCCGACAGTTTCATAGTGTTTCGGTGGTCATAGCGTGAGGGAAACGCCCGGTTACATTCCGAACCCGGAAGCTAAGCCTCACAGCGCCGATGGTACTGCAGGGGGGACCCTGTGGGAGAGTAGGACGCCGCCGAACAAATTTTGAGAAGAACCCCCGCCGGTATTCCGGCGGGGGTTCTTTGCGTTGTCCGTTGACGTATCGTCGGGGCATGGACGATGGAACGGCAACAACGGGCGACGCGACCACGGTTCTCGCCTCCGACGTACTGCGGCCGGCACAGCGGGACGCGGCCCTGCGGATCCTGGCGGACGCCCAGGGCGTGGACGGCCGGGAGGCCGTGTCCGAGCAGGGGCGCCTGCGCCTGCGCTCCTCGGAGACGGCGCGGACCGGGGTGACCCACCTCCTCGAAACCATCGGCACGGACGCCGGTGCCGACGCCGTCGGCTACGGCCAGCTGGAGGTCCCCGAGAGCGGCAGCGCCCATCCGTCCGCCGAGCTCGTCGTGGCGCCGGCCGCCCGCGGCCGGGGCCACGGACGGCCGCTGGTGGACGCCGTGCTCACCGAGGCGGGGAGGGCGGGGCGGGGACACGTCGACTTCTGGGTGCACGGCGGACACCCGGCGGCCCGGCACCTGGCCGAGCGGTATGGCGCCGAGCTGGTCCGTGAGCTGCGGCAGATGCGCCGCACCGGGTCGCAGACCGAGGCCGTCCCGCTTCCGGAGGGGATCGAGCTGCGGACGTTCCGGCCCGGTGCGGACGACGCCGAGTGGCTCCGGCTGAACGCCCTCGCCTTCGCCCACCACCCGGAGCAGGGCGCCTGGACCGAGCGCGACCTGGCCGACAGGCTGGCCGAGCCCTGGTTCGACCCGGCCGGCTTCTTCCTCGCGACCCGGGACGGCAAGCCGGTCGGCTTCCACTGGACGAAGGTCCACCCGGCGACCGCGACCGGGCCCGCGCTCGGCGAGGTCTACGTGGTCGGCGTCGATCCGGCCGAGCAGGGCAGCGGTCTGGGCCGGGCGCTGACCGCGGCCGGCCTGCGCCACCTGACGGGCGGTGACGCCGCAGCCGGCGAACGCGGTCTGGAGACCGTGCTGCTCTATGTCGACGCGGACAATCCGGCGGCGGTGCGGGTGTACGAAAGGCTCGGATTCACCGTCCACGAAGTCGATTTGATGTATCGCGCCGCGGTCGAGCAGCCGAATTCCCGGTGACCGCCCTCCGGTGACCGAGGGTGACCGCGCGGATCGGGCGCCCCGGCGCCGCCTAGCGGAGAAAACGGGGCCGGGGCAACGGGCGTGCGCCTGTCGCCCCGGCCCTGACCGCCTCAGCTTTCCTCCTGGCCATGCGGTGTTTACCGTGGATTCAATTAATGCCGCGAAGATCACAGGATGAAGTCCGTAGTGTCTCGCTCGTGCAGCATCGGCCGGCACGTGTCGACCGGTTCTGTGACGACCGCGCCGGGTGGTTGGGCGTCGGTGATGGGCGAGGGCGACGGCCCGAAAAGCATTTCGCGTCCGGACGCCGTCCTGCTGGAGGAGCTGGAGCCCATGAGCATCCCCCGCCCCGTCCCTGCCCCGCTGTCCCCACCCGCGCGGATGTCCAGCGCGCTCGGGATACCGCCGGAACTGACGGTCACCGACGAGCAGGACCTGGAGGAACTGCCGCAGGGCCGTTTCCTGGACCGTGAGCGCAGCTGGCTCGCGTTCAACGAACGCGTGCTGGAGCTGGCGGAGGATCCGGGGATCCCCCTGCTGGAGCGCGCCAAGTTCCTGGCGATCTTCGCCAGCAACCTCGACGAGTTCTTCATGGTGCGCGTGGCCGGCCTGAAGCGCCGGATCGCCACCGGCGTCGCCCAGCGCAGCGCGTCCGGGCTCCAGCCGCGCGAGGTGCTGGACCTCATCTGGACCCGCTCGCGCGAGCTGATGGCCCGCCACGCCGCCGCGTTCCAGCAGGAGGTGCTGCCGGACCTCGCCGCCGAGGGGATCGAGGTGGTGCGCTGGTCCGAGCTGGCGGAGAAGGAGCAGGCGCGGCTGCACACCCTGTTCCGGCAGAAGATCTTCCCGGTGCTCACCCCGCTGGCGGTGGACCCGGCGCACCCCTTCCCCTACATATCGGGGCTCTCGCTGAACCTGGCGGTCGTCGTGCGCAACCCGGTCTCCGGGCACAAGCACTTCGCCCGGGTGAAGGTGCCGCAGTCGCTCGCGCGCTTCCTGGAGGCCTCCCCGCAGCGGTACGTGCCGCTGGAGGACGTCATGGGCGCCCACCTGGAGGAGCTCTTCCCGGGGATGGAGGTGCTCGCCCACCACGCCTTCCGGGTCACCCGCAACGAGGACCTGGAGGTGGAGGAGGACGACACCGAGAACATCCTCAAGGCCCTGGAGAAGGAGCTGATGCGGCGGCGCTTCGGCCCGCCGGTGCGGCTGGAGGTCGAGGAGTCGATCGACCCCTACATCCTGGACCTGCTGGTGCGGGAGCTGAACATCACCGAGGCGGAGGTCTTCCCGCTGCCCGGCCCGCTGGACCTCACCGGACTGTTCGGCATCGCCGGGCTGGACCGGCCGGAGCTGAAGTACCCGAAGTTCGTGGCGGGCACCGCGCGCGGCCTGACCGACGTGGAGTCGGCGTCGCAGCCCGACATCTTCGCCGCGATGCGCGAGCGGGACGTGCTGCTGCACCACCCGTACGACAGCTTCTCCACCTCGGTGCAGGCCTTCCTGGAACAGGCCGCGGCCGACCCGGACGTGCTGGCGATCAAGCAGACGCTCTACCGGACCTCCGGTGACTCGCCGATCGTCGACGCGCTGATCGACGCGGCGGAGTCCGGCAAGCAGGTGCTGGTGCTGGTCGAGATCAAGGCCCGCTTCGACGAGCAGGCCAACATCAAGTGGGCCCGCAAGCTGGAGGAGGCCGGCTGCCACGTGGTCTACGGCCTGGTCGGGCTGAAGACGCACTGCAAGCTGTCGCTGGTGGTCCGCCAGGAGGGCGACACCCTGCGCCGGTACTCGCACGTCGGCACCGGCAACTACCACCCCAAGACGGCCCGGCTGTACGAGGACCTCGGTCTGCTGACCTCGGACCCGCAGGTCGGCGCGGACCTCTCGGACCTCTTCAACCGGCTCTCCGGCTACTCGCGCCGCGAGTCCTACCGCCGGCTGCTGACCGCCCCGCGCGGACTGCGCGACGGCCTGGTGGCGCGGATCCACAACGAGATCGCCAACCACCGCGCCGGCCGCCCGGCGCACGTGAAGCTCAAGGTCAACTCGATCGTCGACGAGGCCGTGATCGACGCGCTGTACCGGGCCTCGCAGGCCGGGGTGCCGGTGGACGTGTGGGTGCGCGGCATCTGCGCGATCCGGCCGGGGGTGCCGGGGCTGAGCGAGAACGTCCGGGTGCGCAGCATCCTGGGGCGCTTCCTGGAGCATTCGCGGATCTTCGTCTTCGGCAACAACGGCGATCCGGAGGTGTGGATCGGCAGCGCCGACATGATGCACCGCAACCTGGACCGCCGGATCGAGGCGCTGCTGCGGATCACCGACCCGGCGCACCGGGCCGAGCTGTCCGGACTGCTCGACCTCGGCATGTCGGACGAGACGGAGTCCTGGCACCTCGGGGCGGACGGGTCCTGGACCCGGCACGCCCAGGACGCCGACGGCAAGCAGCTGCGGCACGTCCAGGACCTGCTCATCGACTCGCGTCAGCGTCGCCGGGCCGTCACCGCCCGATGACCGCAGGTCGCCGCCACGACCCCGCTGACGCCAGACGTGACGACGTGCGCCGCGACGCCGCGCGGCGGGCCCGCACCGGACCGACCGGTGCGGGCCACGCCGCCGGGGGACACGACGGAACGAGACTCGACGACGCGCCCGCGCGACCCACCGACGCGAGCCGCTGAGCGGCAGGGACCCGCTGAGCGGTCGGCCACCAGCCCCGGGGACGGCCCCGGGGGAACGGGGATCTACCTAGCCATGACCGATGCGCCGATGACGGACCGGGCGGCCTCCACCGCGACCGCCGGGGACATCCTCTCCAGCCATCTCACCGCCCTGGCGGGCGCGTTCCTGCGTGCTCTGCCGCTGGCGGTGGGCGAGGTCGGTGCGAGACCGGGTGCGGCGTCCGTCGTCCCCTCGGAGGGCACCGCCGACCTGCTGCGGGCGGTACGGCGGATCAACGGGCTGCTGACCACCTTCTCCGCCTCCTTCGAGCCGGTCTGGGGGCAGGAGTCGCGGACCGAGCTGGCCTGGCTGCTGAACCTGCTGGCGCTGGAGCCGGGGTACGTACGGCGCTCGGCCCGGCTGCTGGGCGCGCTGGACGGGCTGAGCGGCAGCGAGGCGGAGGGGCCGGGCATGCTGGCCGGCCACGCGGGGGCGCCGAAGGCGCGGGCACTGCTGGACCGGCAGCTGACCCTGGCCCGGACCAGGGCGCACTCCTCGGTGCTGCAGGAGCTGCGCTCGGCGCGGCTGCACGCGCTGGCGGACCGGATGACCCTGCTGGTGGCGGACGCGCCGCTGGCCCCGTCGGCGGACGGCCGGGCGGGGGCGGTGCTGGTGCCGCAGGCGGCGGCCGCGTTCGGGGCGCTGGCGGTGAGCGTCCAGCAGCTGCCGCTGCAGCGGGCGTCGACGCCGTACGGCGGGGACGGTCTGCGCCGGCTGGGGGCGGTGCCGAGCGCGCGGGGCGCCCTGGACGCGGACGCGGCGCTGGCGGCGGACGACGCCCCGTGGCACCGGACCCGGGTGCTGGTGAAGCGGGCCCGGTACGCGCTGGAGGTGTGCGGGCGGCCGTCGGCGGTGCTGGACGAGCTGGACCGGGTGCTGCTGCGGCACCAGGAGGCCTCGGAGGCGGCGGTGACGGCGGCGACGGCGGCCCGCACGCCCCGGATCACCCCGGCCACGGCGTACGTGCTGGGCGTGGTGCACGCGGACCAGCGGCTGGAGGTGGAGGCGGCGCGGTACGCCTTCGGGCGGCGGTGGCCGGAGCTGCCGCCGGGGGCGGAGGCCTGGCTGGAGCTGCCGCCGGCCGAGGGCTGGGGGTCGGCGGCGGAATCGCGGACGGTCTGAGGTGGGCGGGCGGCCGGTGCCGGAGGACGGCCGGCGTACGGGGGCGCGGCCCGTCCGGACGACGGCCGGCCGGGCGGTGTCCGGCGGGCCGGTGGTGCTGGCGGCGGGAGCGGTGCTCTGGCTGCCGGGCCGTCCGAAGAAGAGCGGACGGCTGGGGCGGCCGCGGATCGCGGTGATCCACCGGCCGAAGTACGACGACTGGAGCCTGCCGAAGGGGAAGCTGCACCAGGGCGAGGGCGTCGTCGAGGCGGCGCTGCGCGAGGTGCGGGAGGAGACGGGGTTCGGCTGCGTGCTGGGGGCGGAGCTGCCGACCCAGCACTACCTGGCGCAGGGCCGGCCGAAGGAGGTCCGGTACTGGGCGGCGGTGCCGACGGAAGGGGAGTTCCGGCCGAACCGCGAGGTGGACCGTCTGGAGTGGCTGCCGGCGGGGAAGGCGCGGGCGCGGTTGACCCGGGAGCAGGACCGGGGGCTGGTCGACGCGCTGCTGGAGCTGCTGGGTGCCCGGCCGGTGCGGTTGCGGGGCCGGGAGACGTGAAGGAACGGTGGAAGTGATCTCCCTGCGCTCTTGCCGTGACGCAACCGTTACTACCTGACGTAGTTTCCTGTCATCCGTTCGAGGTTCACTCCCCGTTCACTTCCGACCGGCTGACGCGTCACCTACCCGGCCTAACTTCGGTGTCACCGGCGGGCCGAACGGGCCCCGGACCTCAGCAAAACCCGCGCTTCGCCCTGCCCGGCAGGGCTCGTGCGCCGGGCAATGCCACAGAAAGGGACACCCTGTGAAGCTCCAGCGGAACGGCCGCTCCAAGGCCCTCGCGATCGGTGCCATGGCGCTCGTCAGCTCGCTGTCGCTCGCCGCCTGCGGCTCGGACGATAACGGCAACAACGCCACGGCCCCCAGCGGTTCCGGCTCCGCGGCGGCCGCCGCGATCAACTGTGGCTCCAAGCCGACCGCGCTGGTCGCCGCGGGTTCCACCGCGCAGGGCAACGCGATCGACATCCTGAAGAACAACTTCGAGGCGGCCTGCAAGGGCGCCACCATCAACTACGGTGGCGGCGGCTCCGGCGCCGGTATCCAGCAGTTCAACCAGGGCAAGATCCAGTTCGCCGGTTCGGACTCGGCGCTGAAGCCGGCCGAGGTCGACGCCAGCAAGGCCGTCTGCACCGGTGGCCAGGGCATCAACCTGCCGCTCGTCGCGGGCCTGATCTCGATCGTCTACAACGTGGACGGCGTCGACAACCTGGTCCTGGACGGCCCGACGATCGCGAAGATCTTCGACTCGCAGATCACCAAGTGGAACGACCCGGCGATCGTCGCGCTGAACCCGAGCGCCAAGCTGCCGGACGCCGACATCCAGACCTTCCACCGCACCGACGACTCGGGCACCAACGAGAACCTGACCAAGTACCTCGCCAAGACCTCGGGCGGCGCCTGGGCCTACCCGCCCAGCAAGGCCTGGGCGGGCAAGAACGGCCAGGGCGCCAACGGTTCGGCCGGTGTCTCGGCCCAGGTGAAGCAGGTCAAGAACTCGATCAGCTACGCCGAGCTCTCCTACGCGCAGACCAACAACCTGAAGAGCGCCGCGATCAGCACCGGCGCCTCCAAGCCGGTCGAGGCCACCGCCGCCAACGCCGCCAACACCTTCGCCAAGGCGCAGATCGCCGGCACCGGCAGCGACCTGGCGCTGACCCTCGACTACGCGACCAAGGACGAGGGCTCCTACCCGCTGGTCCTGGTCACCTACGAGATCGCCTGCGACAAGGGCAACAAGGCCGACACCCTCGACACCCTGAAGGCCTTCCTGGCCTACTCCGCCAGTGACGCGGGCCAGAAGGCGATCGGCGACGGCGGCTACGTGCCGCTGCCGAAGTCGCTGACCGACAAGGTCAACACGGCCATCGGCTCGCTCGCCTGACGCAGTAGGACCTCCGCTGGGGCGGCCCCGTGAACGAGGGGGGCCGGGGCCGCCCCCGCGGTCAGTACCGACCAACGCAACACGTCCGGGGCACCGCCGCCAGGGTGCCGCCCCCTCGGGGCCGCACCACCAGACCGGAGTAGACCAATGACTTCATCCACCCCTGCCGCCCCGCGAGGCAGGGAACGCCGCCAGCGCGACAGCCGGGTCGGCGACAAGATCTTCATGAACCTGTCCCGCGGGTCGGGCATCCTGCTGCTGGTGGTCATGGCCGCCATCGCGGGCTTCCTGACCTGGCGCTCGGTCATCGCACTGAGCAAGAACGAGGGCAACTTCCTCACCACCTTCGAGTGGACGCCGGACGCCCCGACGCCGGTCTTCGGCATCGCCGTCCTCGCGTTCGGCACCATCGTCAGCGCGCTGATCGCGATGCTGATCGCCGTCCCGGTCGCCATCGGGATCGCCCTGTTCATCTCCCACTACGCGCCGCGCCGGATCGCCCAGCCGTTCGCCTACCTGGTGGACCTGCTGGCGGCCGTGCCCAGCATCATCTACGGCCTGTGGGGCGCGCTCTTCCTGGTGCCGCACCTGGGCGGCCTGAACAGCTGGCTGGACGAGTACCTCGGCTGGACGTACATCTTCGACCAGTCCCGGGCCGGCACCACCCCGCGGAACCTGTTCACCGTCGGCATCCTGCTGGCGATCATGATCCTGCCGATCATCACGGCGGTCAGCCGTGAGGTCTTCCGGCAGGCCCCGCGGATGCACGAGGAGGCGGCGCTCGCCCTCGGCGCGACCCGCTGGGAGATGATCCGCACCGCGGTGCTGCCGTTCGGCCGCCCCGGGATCATCTCGGCCTCGATGCTCGGCCTCGGCCGCGCGCTCGGCGAGACCATCGCGGTCGCCGTCGTGCTCTCCTCCAGCAACGTGCTCTCGCTGCACCTGCTCGACCCGGGCGGCGGCACCTTCGCGCAGAACATCGCGCTGAAGTTCAACGAGGCCCAGCCCTTCGGCCGGGACGCGCTGATGGCCTCCGGCCTCGTCCTGTTCGTGATCACCCTGCTGGTGAACGGTGCCGCGCGGCTGATCGTCGCCCGCCGCAAGGAGTACTCCGCATGAGCGCCGCGACCACTTCCGTTCCGGCGGACGCCCGTCCGGTGAGCCGCCTGCTGACGGCCAACCGGCTGCCCACGTGGGCCCCGGGCGCCGTCGCCGCCGGCTCGATCGTCCTCGGCTGCGGCATCGGCCTGGTCGGAGACCTGAAGAGCAAGCTCCAGTGGGGCCTGATCGCCGCGATCCTCTTCGTGGTCATCAGCTACGTGCTCTCGGCCCAGGTCGAGGGCCGGCGCCAGGCCAAGGACCGCCTCGCCACCTCGCTGGTCTGGGTGGCCTTCATCCTGGCGGTCGTCCCGCTGCTCTCGCTGACCGTCTACACCATCCAGCAGGGTGCCAGTGTGGTGGACGGCAACTTCCTGACCCACTCCATGATGGGCGTGCGTTCAGCGGGCCCCGGCGGCGGCATCTACCACGCGCTGATCGGCACCCTGGAGCAGGTCGGCCTGGCCACCCTGATGGCTGCCCCGATCGGTCTGCTGACCGCCGTCTACCTGGTCGAGTACGGCCGCGGCACGCTCGCCAAGGCGGTCACCTTCTTCGTCGACGTCATGACGGGTGTCCCGTCGATCGTCGCCGGTCTGTTCATCCTGTCCTTGTGGAACATCGCCCTCGGCTTCAACTACTCCGGCTTCTCGGGCAGCCTCGCGCTGGCGATCCTGATGATGCCGGTCGTGGTCCGCTCCACCGAGGAGATGCTCAAGCTCGTCCCGAACGAGCTGCGCGAGGCGTCGTACGCGCTCGGCGTGCCGAAGTGGAAGACCATCCTGCGGATCGTCCTCCCCACCGCCATCGGCGGCATCACCACCGGTGTAATGCTCGCGGTCGCCCGCATCACGGGTGAGACCGCCCCGGTGATGATGCTGGTCTTCGGTGCCGCCTACATCAACACCAACCCGTTCGACGGACCGCAGCAGTCCCTGCCGATGTACATCTGGCAGCAGTACGCCGTGGTGAACAACGACTACGGCTACGCCCGTGCCTGGGGTGCCGCGCTGGTGCTGATCGCCTTCGTGATGGGGCTCAACCTCATCGCCCGGGGCATCGCCCGGTGGCGCTCGCCCAAGGCCGGACACTGAGCGACCGACTGACGTACGACGAAGACTGAGAGAAGACGAACGATCATGGCCAAGCGCATCGACGTCAGCGGACTGTCCGCCTACTACGGCTCCACCAAGGCCATCGAGGACATCTCGATGTCCGTCGAACCCCGCTCGGTGACGGCCTTCATCGGCCCCTCCGGCTGCGGCAAGTCCACCTTCCTGCGGACCCTCAACCGGATGCACGAGGTGATTCCCGGCGCCCGCGTCGAGGGCAAGGTGCTCCTGGACGACGAGAACCTGTACGGCGCCAGCGTCGACCCGGTCGCCGTCCGCCGCTCGGTCGGCATGGTCTTCCAGCGCCCGAACCCGTTCCCGACCATGTCGATCTACGACAACGTGGTCGCCGGGCTGAAGCTCGCGGGTGTGCGCAAGAAGTCCGTGCTGGACGGCGTGGTGGAGAAGTCGCTCAAGGGCGCCAACCTCTGGAACGAGGTCAAGGACCGGCTGAACAAGCCGGGCGCCGGCCTCTCCGGCGGCCAGCAGCAGCGTCTGTGCATCGCCCGCGCCATCGCGGTCGAGCCGGAGGTCCTGCTGATGGACGAGCCCTGCTCCGCCCTCGACCCGATCTCCACCCTCGCCATCGAGGACCTGATCGGTGAGCTGAAGTCCGAGTTCACCATCGTCATCGTGACGCACAACATGCAGCAGGCGGCCCGCGTCAGCGACCGCACCGCCTTCTTCAACCTGGCCGGCGTCGGCCAGCCGGGCAAGCTGATCGAGCTGGACGACACCCAGCGGATCTTCTCCAACCCGTCCGTGCAGGCGACCGAGGACTACATCTCCGGCCGCTTCGGGTGACCGGCCCCGCCCGGTCCGCCCGGGCGGCGCTCCACCGTCGCGAGTGACGAACACCGAGCTGCTTCGTGGTGCTGCATGGCGGTGCCGCCGCGGAGCATGAAGAAGGGCCCGCTCCCCGGATGTGGGGGCGGGCCCTGTCGCGTCCGGTGCCGTCCGTCAGCCCCAGAACAGGTGGACGAACCAGTACATCAGCGCCGCGACCACGGCGGCCGCCGGCATCGTGATGAACCAGCCGAGCACGATGTTCTTGGCGACGCCCCAGCGCACCGCGCGGATCCGCTTGGTGGCGCCGGCGCCCATGATCGCCGAGGTGATCACGTGCGTGGTGGAGATCGGCGCCTTGAAGACGAACGAGGTGATGTACATGACCGTCGAGGCGGTGGCCTCGGCGGCGAAGCCCTGCGGCGGGTCCAGCTCGATGATCTTCCGGCCCAGGGTCCGCATGATCCGCCAGCCGCCGGCGTAGGTGCCCAGCGAGAGCATGGTGGCGCAGGAGATCTTCACCCAGACCGGGATCGGGTCGCCCTGGTCCTGGTGGCCCGAGATCACCAGGGCCATCACCACGATGCCCATGGTCTTCTGCGCGTCCTGCAGACCGTGCGCGAGCGCCATCGCGGCGGCCGAGGCCGTCTGGGCGACCCGGAAGTTGCGCTTGGCCCGGTGCGGATTGGCCCGCCGGAAGAGCCAGAGGATCGCCAGCATCACCAGGAAGCCGCCGACCAGGCCGACCACCGGGGAGACGATCATCGGAATGATGATCTTGTCGATGACGCCGCTCCAGATCACCTCGGTGCCGCCGGCCAGGGCCGCGCCCACCATGCCGCCGAACAGCGCGTGCGAGGAGGAGGACGGCAGGCCGAAGTACCAGGTGACCAGGTTCCAGGCGATGGCCCCGACCAGTGCGGCGAACAGGATCGCCATGCCGCGGTCGCCGGTCGGCGTCTCGATGATGCCCTGCGAGACGGTGTGCGCCACCCCGCTGCCCAGGAAGGCGCCCGCCAGGTTCATCACCGCGGCCATCGCCAGCGCCGCCCGGGGCGTCAGCGCCCGGGTGGAGACCGAGGTGGCGATCGCGTTGGCCGAGTCGTGGAAGCCGTTGGTGTAGGTGAAGAAGAAGGCAACGCCGACGACGGCGATGAGTGCTGCCATGTCCACGGGGGTCAGGACTCCTTGACCGCGATGGTCTCCACCGTGTTGGCGACGTGCTCGAAGGCGTCCGCGGCCTGTTCGAGGACGTCCACGACCTGCTTCAGCTTGAGCACCTCGATGGCCTCGTACTGGCCGGAGAAGAGGTGGGCGAGCAGCTTGCGGTGGATCTGGTCGGCCTGGTTCTCCAGTCGGTTGACCTCGATCCAGTACTCGGTCAGGTTGGACATGCTCCGCAGGTTCGGCATCGCCTCGGCGGTCAGCTCGGCGGCGCGGGCCAGGACCTCGATCTGCTGCTCGATGCCCTTCGGCAGGGTCTGGATGTCATAGAGGACGACCAGGTCGACGGCCTCCTCCATGAAGTCCATGATGTCGTCCAGCGACGAGGCGAGGGTGTAGATGTCCTCGCGGTCGAAGGGCGTGATGAAGGACGAGTTCAGCTGGTGGAAGATCGCATGGGTGGTGTCGTCTCCGGCGTGCTCGGCGGCGCGCATGCGCTCGACGATCTCCGCGCGGGCCGACACGTCTGATCCCAGCAGTTCCAGCAGGAGCTTCGAGCCGACGACCAGGTTCTCCGCGGCGGCGGCGAACATGTCGTAGAAGCTCGTCTCCTTCGGGGTCAGGCTAAAACGCACGGAAATCTCCGATGTGCGGGGTAGGGGACTGAACGATGCTAGGTGCAACCGAGCGCCATCACGCAAACGGGGTGCTCGAAGAGGAGCCGGAACCTCCCCTTCCGTTCGGCTGCCGCAGCAGTGGATCCGGTCCGCACGACAGGTGCGGGCATGAGCCCCCAGTCTGACGGAACCTCGCCCGGATTGCCCCTGCCGTGCGGCGGGAAGAGCGGGGTGTTCCCCGGACGGGGGAACCGCGCGGGACGCGGCCGCACCGGGCCGGCCGCGCCGGAGGAACACCACGACGGCCCCGGGTGTTGGACACTGGAGGCCGACGCAGCCACCAGGCACTCAGACGAAGGCGGGCCGATGACCACCACGCAAGCGCGCACCGAGCCGGAGCAAGCGCCCGGGGCGGAACCGCACGGCGAGCACGTTGCACTCCCGAAGACGCCGGACGCCCACGCCGCCCACCCCGGGCACGGCCCGCACGGGTACAGCGCCCAGAAGGACGCGCACCTCAAGCGGCTGCGCCGGATCGAGGGCCAGATCCGCGGCCTGCAGCGCATGGTCGACGAGGACGTCTACTGCATCGACGTGCTCACCCAGGTCTCCGCCAGCACCAAGGCCCTGCAGTCCTTCGCGCTCTCGCTGCTGGAGGAGCACCTGCGGCACTGCGTCGCGGCCGCCGCCGAGGAGGGCGGCACCGAGCTGGACGCCAAGGTCGCCGAGGCCACCGCGGCGATCGGCCGGCTGCTGCGCAGCTGACCGCGCCGGGTCGCCCCGGCGCACACCCGGACCCTCGCTAACCCTCCCGGTCCCGCAGCTCCGGTGGATCCTGCGGGCCCGGCGTCGGCCCGGCGGCCGGACCGCCGTCGGGCCGGTCGAGCAGCACCTCGTCGATCCGTTCGGTCGGCAGCCGGTCACCGCTGCTGGCCGTGGCGGCGATCATCAGCTCACCGGCCAGCTCGATCTCGTCGAGGGCCGCGTCCTCGTGGCCGCCGCTGCGGCCGTCCGTGGACGACATCACCTGCACCACCCCTTCAGCGCCTCGCCAGCCCGGGCGGCAGCCACCCGACGTCCAGCCTAGGCACTTCGGGGCCCGTCCACATGGCACGGACGGGCCATCTCCGCGCCGCCGAAACGGGTGGGCCCGGAGGCTCCCGGCCCCACCCGGAGCGGCGGCCTCCCCTCGCAGCCGCACCCGCGGCGCCCGCCCCGGGCCCCCGGACGCGCTACTTCGGGCTCTCGGTGGGCTTCATCGCGAAGATGTCCGCGGCCGGCGGCTCGGCCGCCTCCACCGGCGCGCCGAAGTCGCTCAGCGTGGTCGTCGAGACCACCTTCACCTGGTCCTTCGCCTCCTTGGAGCCGGCCACCCCGGCGAAGGTGAAGACCTCGACCACCTTGTGCAGCCGGCCCTGCTCGTCCAGCCAGACGTCGTAGGGGACCTCCTTCACGGTGAAGGTCTGCGCGCCCATCCGCAGGCCGTCCCCGCCGCGCCCGCCGGTGGCTTCGGCCGCCTTCGCGAGGTCCAGGGTGCCGCGGAAGTGCTTGAGCGCCACCCCGTCGAGCGTCTCGCTGCCGACCAGCTCGGCCTTCTGGGCGCCGCGCAGCGCCCCCGCGGCGGAGGACGGATCGGTGGCGCCGCCGCTGACCAGGTTGCCGTCCGGCAGCTGGCGGACGTCCAGCTTGACCCACTTGCCCTCCGGCACCTTGGCGCCGCTGTTCTGCAGGTAGACCGTGCCGGGCAGGAGCACCTCGACGATCTTGCCGGTGGTCGCGGCGCCCGGCGGCACCTGGACCTCCAGCCGGCCGATCCGCTTGGTGTAGTCGTAACCGCCGGTGCCGGTGAAGACGGCCTTCTTCTCGGCGGACTCGGTCACCAGCTCGGTGGCGGCGTGCGCGGTGCCGGACCGGCCGGTGATGTCGGCGGCGGCGCGGACCGCGGTCAGCGGGTCGGCCGCGAGCCGGTCGGCGGAGACCTGGTCGGGGGCGCCGTCCGCCGGCGGCGCGGCCGCGGCACCCGCGCCGTCGCCGCCGACGGCGCCGTCCGGGGTGCAGCCGGCCAGGGCGGCCGCCCCGGCCAGTACGGCGGCGAGCAGGGCGGCACCCGCCATCGGACGCGCCCGCCGCTCGCTGCGGCCGCCCGTCCGACCGGTGCGCTGCTGGTCGGTCATCTTCATCCTCGCGACAACCCCCTCGGGCCCGACTGCCCCGCCGGCCACCGTCAGCGGGTGGGCAGAGCTCTTTCCGGGCAAACGAGTTGAGGCCCGGGGAGTTACGCGGTGACCCGCGTGTCACGGGCGTCGCGCGCCGGGCCCCCGGCGCGTTACCGTGAAGCACGTGCACAGTGAGCTGCCGGCCGTTCCCGGCACCACCCGGATGCCCGAGCACCGCATCGCGATCAGCGAACGCGGTTCCTTCTGCTTCGCGACCTGCAGCTGCGGCTGGTACTCCCCGGCCCGGCGCTCGCGCGACCTGGCCCGGCGGGAGGCGGACGACCACCTCGCCGCCGAGGCGGACCCGGGGTAGGCCCGGCCGGCGGCCGTCGCGCTCACGCGGCGAGGTCGGACTCCGGCGGCTGCTCCTCGGTGCGGACCGCCCTCCGGGCCCCGCCGCGCCGGCCCCGTGCGCCCGGACGGCCCCCGCCCCGCTCGGCGCCCCGTCCGGCGCGGATCAGCGGGGCCACCGGCGTGCGCGCGAGCGCGTGGCAGAACGGGACGAGCACGGCCATCGCGATCGGCGCCAGCAGCAGCACCACGGCGGTGGCGAGCGCGAAGCCGCCGATCACGTCGGTCGGGTAGTGGACGCCCATGTACATCCGGCAGAAGCCCTGCAGCAGGGCCAGGCCGCCGGCGATCCACCCGAGCCTGCGGTTCACCAGGAACAGCGCCACCGCGATGCCCATCGACATCGTGGAGTGGTCGCTGACGAAGGAGTGCGTGCCGGCCTTGCCCTCGACCAGCACCTCCAGGCCGGAGTGGTCCACGAAGGGCCTGGGGCGGTCCACGATCGCCGAGATCGGCAGGTTGGCCAGCTCGGCGATGGCGACCGAGAGCGGGGCCCAGAGCAGCCCGGCGACGGCCACCGGGGCGTCCGGGCGCCGCCGGGCCCGCCACCAGCCCACCAGGCCCAGCAGGGCGAGGCCGATCAGGATGCCGTACTCGCCGATCCAGGAGACCAGGTGGTCCACCGAGTCCGGGGCGTGTCTGGCCAGACCGTTGACGGCGTAGAGCAGGTCGAGGTCGGGGTTGGTCGTGTCGGCAAGCGGCGTCGACACGCCGCACCTCCTTCCGGGTCCGCTGCATCTGGTCATCGCGCCCTGGCCCGTCCGTCGCCGCCCCGGTCGGGGCGGTTGACGGGGAACCACCGGACACAACGTCATCACCGGTGGACAGCGTTCCACGGAAACACGCAGTTATGGAAACTTGACTCAGCGTCCACACCGCGCGCACACCCGGCGGGCGGGTGGGGCTCAGTCCTTTGCGGGGGTTTGACCTGGACCTGCCGCCCCGGCGCCGGCCGCGACGGCCGCGGCCGCCGTGGCGGAGCCGGGCCGGCCGGCCGGGGCGGCCTGGGCCGCCGCCTGCGCGGCCGGGGCGGGCGGGTTCGGGGCCGGGGTCTGGGTCGGGGTCTGGGCCGGGGCCGGATCGCCGGGGCGGCCCGGGGCGATCACGGTGCCCTCGTCGTTGCGGTCCGGCAGGGCCTGGGCGCCGTCCGAGGTGACCCGGGTGGCGCCGATGTACTCCCGGGTGTCGATCTTGTCGTAGCGGATCACCGCGTTGGTGTGCGGCGCGTTGATCATGTACCCGCCGCCCACGTAGATGCCCACGTGGTGGATGCTCCGCGGGTCGGTCAGGTCGGTCGCCCAGAACACCAGGTCGCCCGGGCGCAGCTGGTCGCGCGACGGGTGCGGCCCGGCGTACCACTGGTCGTTGGCGACCCGGGGCAGCTTGATGCCCACGCTGTCGAACGCGGCCTTGGTGAGCCCGGAGCAGTCGAACCGCCCGTTCTGCCACGCCTTTCCGTCGCCGCCCCACAGGTACGGGGTGCCGAGCTTGGTCTGGGCGAAGTAGATCGCGCCCGCCGACTGCGCCGAGACCTCCACCGGGGCGGCCGGGTCGGCCGGCGCGGCGAAGCTGCGGGCCGTCGCCAGGATGTTCCGCACGTACCCCTGGGTCTCCCGGTACGGCGGCACGCCCTGGTACCTGGACACCGCGCCCGGCCCCGCGTTGTACGCCGCCAGCATGTTGGACTGGCGGTCGCCCGGGACCTTGGCGACGTCCCTGGCGAGCGCGCAGTCGAAGGTGGCGGCGGAGGCGATGGCGTCCAGCGGGTCCCAGGGGTCCCGCCGGCCGTCGTTGTTGCCGTCGGTCCCGTACGACGCCCAGGTGCCCGGCATGAACTGCGCCAGCCCCTCCGCCCCGACCCCGGAACGGGCCCGCGGGTCGAAACCGCTTTCCTGGTACAACTGCGCCGCGAGCAACGGGGGGGAGAGATCGGGGCAGAGCCGCCCCCACTGTTCGATCGGCCCCTGGAAGGCGGCCGGAACGGTTCCCGGGGAGAGCCCCGCGGCATTGCCCTGCTGCTGTGGCGTCCCGCTCGCCGCATACGTCCCGAGGGTCACCAGGCCGACGAAGCCGGCGAGGACAACTCCCGCGGCAGCGGCGGCGATACCGCCTTTCCGGAGTACCATCAGCACCATCCCGACGAATCGTCAGTCGAAGTGTCCCGGAAGGCGTTGCTCACCGCAATCATCAGAGATACAAAGAGTGAGCGCTATCCTTCGTACGGTGGACATCCTCGCGTACGTGTCCGATGCCTCACGACCAATCCGCGAGAAGTAGCCAAGTCGACATCAGATCTGGCCAAGAATAGGTACCGACCCTTCGCGCGGGCGGGGTCTGGGCCCTTGAATTTGCCTGATCGGGCGGTGAGATGGAAATGAACCAGAGCAGCGTGCAGAGCATCGCGATCGGCCACCTGGCCGAGGACCCTCCAAAGAAGCCGAACATCGACACCATCATCGGCGGGATCGCCCCGGACTGGGGCCCGTTCGCGAGCCTCGGGTCGGAGGCCCGGGTGATGGTCGAGGTCGTCATGGCGGTGGCCATCCTGGCCTGCCTCGGCCTCGCCGTCTGGGGTGCGGCCAAGCAGCGGATCGGCGCCACCGCGATGCGCGACAGCTTCGGCGCCGAACAGGGCAAGGGGCTGATCATCGCCGGGCTGACCGGCGTGTTCATCATTGGATCACTCGGCACTCTGTTCACCATTGTGTACGGCATGGCGATCTGACGATCAGGCAGATCGGACAGTCCGGGCGGATCCCGGTCGATCGGGGCTGATCCGGCGGTTCGGGCCCTTCCGGCCCTTCGGGTTCTTCGGACCCTTCGGACCGTCGCGAGGCGGGCGGAGGGCGGCGCGCCGTCCGTGCCCACCGACCTGTCCGATCGTCTGACCGTCCGACCGCCTGTCCGGGCATCCGTGCATGCCTGGAGCCCCGCCGGGAATCCATCCACCACCCCTTCCCTCCGCGCCCGCCCACGGCCGGAGGGGCCCCCGGAGCCGCCAGCCGGCTCCCCGCACCAGGAGGGCCGCCGTGCCGTTGTCCGACGACCAGCCGCACACCCGTACGCGGCTGCCGGTCGGCGAACAGCCCTCCTCCCAGCCGAGCCAGCGTCAGTCCCACCCCGTGCGAACGGCACTGACGGTCCTGCTGGTCGTCGCGCTGCTCGTGCTGGCGATCTCGATCGCCAACCGGGGCCGTCCCGACCCCGGTAGCGCCAAGCCCGGCGGCTCCGCCGACCGGGCCGCCGCCACCCCCGCCTCCGGCGCCGGCCCCGCCCCCAGCGGCGACCAGCCCGTCACCACCACCGTCAACGGCATCGCCACCGGCTTCCCGCACACCGACCAGGGCGCCCAGTCCGCCGCGTCCAACTACGCGGTCGCCATCGGCTCCGCCGACATGTTCCGCACCGACACCCGCCACACCATCATCACCACCATCGCCGACCCCACCGCCGCCCCCACCCTCCAGTCCCGCCTGGACCAGGGGTTCTCGCCGGAGATGGCGGCCAAGTTCGGAGTGGACGCGCAGGGGCGCGCCCCGAAGGGGATGACCTTCGTCAGCCGGACCGTGCCAGTGGGGACGAAGAGCAGCGCCTACACGGCCGAGAGCGTGAAGGTGGCGGTCTGGTGCACGGGGCTCTTCGGGATCGCGGGTGAGCGCTCGGTCCGGCCCGTCTCGGAGGAGTGGTTCACACTCACTCTCAGCCTGCGGTGGGTGGGCGACGACTGGAAACTCACCGACTACAGCCGGGTGTCGGGCCCGGCACCTGTACCACCGGACCAGCAGGCCGCGACCGCTGAGGAGATCACAGGTGCCGTCGAGCAGTTCGGAGGCTTCCGCTATGCGCGCTGAACGTGACCGGAGGATTCCGCGCACGCTCGCGAGGCTCTCCGGAGGTTCGGCCCTGGGCCTGCTGACGGTCGTTCTGACAGCTCAGCAGGCTCTCGCCGAACCTTCGCCCACAGCGACCCCGAGTCCGACCCCCAGCACCCCGAATTCGAACTGCCCGGGGATCCCCCTTCCCGGTAGCGACGTCTACTGCGCTCCCGGTGGTGGCGGGGCGTCGCTGCCCGGGAGTGGGACGGTGGGGACGGTGACGGATCCGCTGGGGTCGTTGGCGAAGGGGTGTGCGCAGGCGGCGGCGTGGGTGGTGCGGAAGTTGTCGGGGGCGATCGACGGGACGACGGAGGTGGACTTCACCAATGCGTCGTTCCTGCAGCAGTACGCGGTGGTGTTCGCCGCGTCGACGATCATCACCCTGGTGCTGTGGCTGCTCGCCGTGACCAAGCGGGCGGTGCGCGGGGCGCCGCTGGCGACGGCGATCTCGGAGGCGATCGGGTTCCTGTGGCTGACGGTGATCGCGTCGGCGTTCACGCCGTTGATCCTGTACACGGTGGTGAGCGCGACCGACGGGCTGACCAAGGCGGTCGCGGTGGGGACGAAGTCGGACACCGGGACGTACCTGGGCGGGTTCGCGGACACCCTGGAGAAGGGTGACATCGGCGGCGGGCCGCTGATCCTGATCATCACCTCGCTGGTGGCCGTGCTGGCGGCGGCGGTGCTCTGGATCGAGCTGCTGATCCGGGCGGCGATGCTGTACGTGGGTGCGCTGCTGGGGACGGCGGTGTACGCGGGGCTGGTGGACAAGCAGTTGTGGAAGCACGTGCGCCGCTGGGCGGGGGTGATGGTGGCGGTGGACCTGGCGAAGCCGATCATCGTGATCATCCTCGGGCTGGCCGGTGCGGTGTCGGCCGGGGCGGGGGCGAGCGACGACTTCGCCCGGGTGCTGTCGGGGCTGGCGATCCTCTTCCTGTCGATCTTCGCCAGCGCCGCGGTGTACCGGTTCGTCCCGGGCTTCGGCGACGAGATCATGAGCATGCGCAGTGCCCGGGCGAGCGCGGTGTCGGCCGGATCGGCGATGATCAACGGGACCGCGAACTTCATGCGGCAGGGCATCAGCACGCACGGCGACCGCGGCCCGCAGCCGGGTGGGGCCGGGGGCGGGTCGGGTTCGGGCGGCGGTTCGGTCGCCCCGGGCATCGCCGCCCACGCGGCGCGCACGCCCGCGCCGCCGCAGCAGGCCGGGCCGCCGGCGCAGTCCTCGGCCCGCGACAGCAATCCAGCGAAGGGAGGGTGACGGGTAAGTGAGCAGCGAACCGCTCGGCCAGTACGGCGCCCAGTACGCCCAGCCGTATGTGCACCAGCGCCGTACCTACCTGATCGGCAAGGCCCGCCCGAACGCGCCGATCGGCCGGAACCGGGAGTCCGGCGAGATCGTGCTGATCATCTTCGGGGCCTTCCTCGGCATGGTCTGGGGCCTGATGATGCCGATCCTGCCGTTGCGCATCGCGGGTCTGGTCGGCCTGCCCGCGCTGGCGATCGCGGCGGTGTACGTGCCGTACCGGCGCCGGACGTTCTACAAGTGGGTGGAGATCAACCGCACCTACCGCCGGACGGTCCGCAGCGGCCGGGCGGTGTGGAAGTCGGACGCGATGGACGCCGGGACGCGGCTGGACGGCCGCGAGGTGGAGATCGGGCCGCCGCCCGGGGTGGGGCGGCTGCGCTGGCTGTCGGCGCCGTTCGGGCCGGACGAGGTCGGGGTGCTGATGCACCTGGAGCGGCGCACGGTGACGGCGGCGATCGAGATCGAGGGCCCGGGTGTCGGGCTGCGCGACTCGGAGGACCAGGAGGCGCTGGTCGACCGGTTCGGGACGCTGCTGAAGCACGTCGCGAACGGGGACGGCTTCGTGACCCGGCTGCAGATCCTGGCCCGCACCCTGCCGGCCGACCCGGACGCGCACGCCAAGGACGTGGAGCGGCGCGGCGACCCGGGCGCGCCGAACTGGCTGAAGGACTCGTACGACCAGCTGCAGTCGATGGTGTCGACCTCGTCGGAGCAGCACCGGGCGTACCTGGTGGCGTGCATGCACTACACCCGGGACCTCGCCGCCGAGGCGCACGCGATGGGCCGCACCGCGACCGGGCGCCGGGCCCGGGACGACGAGGGGCTGGCCGCGGTGATGGCCCGCGAGCTGACCGACATCTGCGCGCGGCTGGCCGAGGCGGACATCCGGGTGCGCCAGCCGCTGGGCCAGGCCCGGCTCTCCTCGCTGCTGCACTCGATGTACGACCCGGACCACCCGATCGACCACATCCAGGCGATGTCGAAGCGCAACGCCTGGCCGGCCGAGCTGGACGCCACCCACGCGCAGTACCTGGAGGCGAAGACCCGCGAGTCGGCGACCCGGGAGCCGTGGTGCCACGCGACCGCGTGGATCAAGGAGTGGCCGCTGACCCCGGTCGGCGTCAACTTCCTGGCGCCGCTGCTGGTGCACACCCCGGACGTGATCCGGACGGTGGCGGTGACGATGGACCTGGAGCCCACCGACGTCGCCATCGAGCGGATGCTCACCGAGAAGACCAACGACGAGGCGGAAGCCAGCCGCGCCGCCAAGATGAACCGCACCGTCGACCCGCGCGACCTGGCCCACAGCGGCCGGGTGGACCAGCGCGGTGACGACCTGGCGTCCGGCGCGGCCGGCGTCAACCTGGTCGGCTACATCACGGTCTCCTCGCGCAACCCCGACGCGCTGGCCCGGGACAAGCGGACGATCCGCGCCTCGGCGGGCAAGAGCTACCTGAAGCTGGAGTGGTGCGACCGCGAGCACCACCGCGCGTTCGTCAACACCCTGCCGTTCGCCACCGGTATCCGCCGCTGAGCGGGTACCGGGCGAGCGACTGATCTGGAGGCCCCCGTATGGCGATCGGCAACCTCACCGACGCGTTCACCAGCCTGATGTTCGGCAAGGTGGAGACCACCCGGCTGCCGGTGCGCACGTCCACCGGTCAGGCGCAGGCGGTCTACCTGCCGACCGCCGCGCCGGGGCTCGGCGACTCCGGGGTGATCATCGGACGGGAGGTGTACAGCGGGAAGGGGTACGTCTACGACCCGTTCCAGCTGTACGGCCAGCAGCTGCCGGCCCCGCACTGGCTGGTGCTGGGGGAGTCCGGCAACGGCAAGTCGGCGCTGGAGAAGACGTACGTGCTGCGCCAGCTGCGGTTCCGGGACCGGCAGGTGGTGGTGCTGGACGCGCAGGGCGAGGACGGGGTCGGCGAGTGGAACCTGATCGCCGACGCGCTGGGCATAAAGTCGATCCGGCTGGACCCGATGGCGGCCCGGGACGGCGGGGTGAAGCTCAATCCGCTGGACCCGGCGATCACCCAGACCGGGCAGCTGTCGCTGCTGCGCACCATCGTCGAGGTGGCGATGGGGCGCGGTCTGGAGGAGCGGGCCGGCTTCGCGCTGAAGGCCGCGCACGCGCACGTGGTGGCGACGGTCCGGGACCGTCAGCCGGTGCTGGACGACATCATCGACACCCTGCGCAACCCCGAGCTGTCGTCGGTGGAGTCGCTGGGCGTGGCGGTGGACGAGGTCCAGTCCTGGGGCCTGGACGTCGCGCTGGTGCTGGACCGGCTGGTCGACGGTGACCTGCGGGGCATGTTCGACGGGTCGACCACCGAGGGCATCGACCTGGACGCGCCGCTGATCGTCTTCGACCTGTCGCACATCGACCGCAACTCGATCGCGATGCCGATCCTGATGGCGATCGTCGGGGTCTGGCTGGAACACACCTGGATCAGGCCGGACCGCAAGAAGCGGATCTTCCTGGTCGAGGAGGCCTGGCACATCATCAACAGCCCCTTCGTGGCCCAGCTGTTCCAGCGGTTGCTGAAGTTCGGCCGCCGGCTGGGCCTGTCCTTCGTCGCCGTGGTGCACCACCTGTCGGACGTGGTGGACGGGGCCGCGGCCAAGGAGGCCTCGGCGATCCTGAAGATGGCCTCCACCCGGACCATCTACATGCAGAAGGCCGAGGAGGCGAGAGCCACCGGCCGGGTGCTCGGCCTGCCGCGCTGGGCGGTGGAGATCATCCCCACACTTTCGCCGGGCATCGCGGTCTGGGACGTCAACGGCAACGTCCAGGTGGTGAAGCACATCATCACCGAGGCGGAGCGTCCGCTGGTCTACACCGACCGCGCGATGACCGAGGACGCGGTGGCCGAACGGGTGCGTGCCGATCGGCAGTTGGCGGCCGAGCCGGGCGTCTGAGAGCGGGCCCGGCGGACCGGCCGGCGTTCGCGCGGGCGGCCGCGCCGGCGGGCGGCCCGGCGGGGAAAGTCCGACGACGATTCGTCAGCAGGTAACCCTGTCGTTACGTCCGGGGGCCTGACAGCTACGCGCGTTGACCCTAGGCTGCACTCGCGCAACGACACTCGTCTCGCGCGCCCGGGCCTGTCCACAGCTGGGCGCTCTCACAGGTGCAGGGGACCCCCTACATGCTCTCCGTCAGAACCCGACGGTCGGCGCTGGCCGTCGTCGCCGCGGCCGGCCTCGTCGGCACGGTGGCCATGCCGTCCGCGGCCCAGGCCGCGACCGCCAAGAAGCCGAAGACCGTCAACCTCCAGTTGCTGGCCATCAACGACCTGCACGGCAACCTGGAGCCCCCGGCCGGCTCGTCCGGCACCATCCGGGAGATCGACCCGGCCACCGGCCAGCCGGTCAACACCCCGGCCGGCGGCGTGGAGTACCTCGCCACCGCGCTGCGCCAGGCCCGCATCCCCGCCGACGACTCGATCACCGTCGCCGCCGGCGACCTGATCGGCGCCTCCCCGCTGACCTCGGCGCTCTTCCACGACGAGCCCACCATCGAGGCGCTGGACAAGCTCGGCCTGGACGTCACCTCGGTCGGCAACCACGAGTTCGACGAGGGTTCCGCCGAGCTGCTCCGGCTCCAGAACGGCGGCTGCCACCCGACCGACGGGTGCTACGAGGAGGGGCGCACGTTCAAGGGCGCCAACTTCAACTACCTGTCGGCGAACGTCACCGGCGAGAAGAGCGGCAAGCCGCTGCTCGCCCCGTACTGGGTGACCAAGTCCCAGGGCGTCAAGATCGGCTTCATCGGCGTCACCCTGGAGGGCACGCCGAACATCGTCACCGCCGAGGGCGTCAAGGGCCTGAAGTTCGCGGACGAGGTCGCCACGATCAACAAGTACGCCGCCGAGCTGAAGGCCAAGGGCGTCAACTCGATCGTCGCGCTGATCCACGAGGGCGGCCTGCCGGCCAGCAGCACCTACAACTACGACTGCGGCGCGGCCGGCCAGGGCATCTCCGGCCCGATCGTCGACATCGCCAAGAACATCGACCCGGCGGTCGGCGCCATCGTCACCGGCCACACCCACAACGCGTACGCCTGCACCATCCCGGACCCGCAGGGCGTGCCGCGCTCGGTGACCAGCGCCGCCTCCTTCGGCCGGCTGTACACCGAGATCGACCTGAAGCTCGACAAGACCACCGGCACCATCGTGCGCCCGTCGGTCAAGGCCGAGAACCACATCGTGCGCCGGACGGTCGAGAAGGCCCCGGACATGACCCAGCTGATCGACCGCTACTCCAAGCTGGCCGCGCCGATCGCCAACCGTCCGGTCGGCTACATCGCCTCGGACATCAACGGCCGCGGCAACAACGACCCGGAGAAGCCGCTCGGCGACGTCATCGCCGACGCCCAGCAGGCGGGCCTGGCGCCCGCCGACAAGGGCGGCGCGCAGGTCGCCTTCATGAACCCCGGCGGCATCCGCTCCGACCTCGTCTACCGGGCGACCGGCGCCGAGGGCGACGGCGTGGTGACCTACGGCGAGGCGTTCGCCGTCCAGCCGTTCACCAACATGATGCAGGTCAAGACGCTGACCGGGACCCAGCTGGTCCAGCTGCTGCAGCAGCAGGTCAGCGGCTCCAACGAGGCCTCGCCGAAGATCCTCCAGCCGTCCAAGGGCCTCACCTACACCCTGGACATGCGCAACAAGGGCGCGGACCGGGTCGTCGTCGACTCGATCCGGCTCAACGGCGCGCCGATCGACCCGGCCGCCTCGTACCGGGTCGCGGCCAATGAGTTCCTGGCCGGCGGCGGCGACGGCTTCCCGGCCTTCGCGGCCGGTACCGACAAGCTCGTCGGCGCCTCCGACCTGGACGTCTTCGCCGCCTACCTCGGCGCCAACAGCTCGGCCGCCGCGCCGCTGAAGGCTCCGGCGCAGGACCGGATCAAGGTCATCGCCGCGGGGACCACCACCGGCTGAGCCGGGGGTCGCCGGCTCCGGGCCGGCCGGGAGGGGGCGGGGCGCTGTCGGGGCGCCCCGCCCCCTTCCGTCGCCTCAGGCCGGTGCGGGGCCGCCGGGCAGCCGGACGGTGGCGAGGGCGCCGGGGCCGCCGTCCGGGGCAGGGCCGAGCGACACCTCGCCGCCGGCCTCCCGCACGCTCTGCGCGACGATCGACAACCCCAGGCCCGAGCCCGGGAGCTGGCGCGAGGACGGCGAGCGCCAGAAGCGGTCGAAGACGTACGGGAGCTCCTCCGGCGGGATGCCGGGGCCGTGGTCGCGGACGGTCAGCACACCGCGGTCGAGCCGGACCTCGATGGTGCCGCCGGGCGGGCTGTACTTCACCGCGTTGTCCAGCAGGTTGATCACCGCGCGTTCCAGGGCGGCCGCGTCGGCGTGCACGTACCAGGGCGCGGCGGAGGTCTCGAAGACCAGCCCCGGGCCGCGCAACTCGGCGCGCTCCACGGCCCGTTCGGCGATCTCGTGCAGGGCGACCACGGCGAGCGTGCGGACCGGCGCGGGGGAGTCCGGGCGGGAGAGCTGGAGCAGGTCGCCGATCAGCACGGTGAGCTCCTGCATCTGGGCCTTCATGTTCCCGAGCAGCTTGGTGCGGGTGGCGGGCGGCAGCGGGCGGCCGGTGTCGTCGCTGCGGATCAGCAGGTCGACGTTGGTGCGCAGGGAGGTGAGCGGGGTGCGCAGCTCGTGCCCGGCGTCGGCGATCAGCCGGGTCTGCCGCTCGCGGGAGTTGGCGAGGGCGGTGCTCATGGAGTTGAACGACGTGGAGAGCCGGGCGATCTCGTCCTCGCCCTGGACGGGGATGGTGGTGCCGACCTCCTCGGTGCGGGCGATGTGCTCGACGGCGTCGGTGAGTTGGTCGACGGGCTTGAGCGCGGAGCGGGCGACCAGCCGGCCGGCGACGGCGGCGAGCACGATGCCGCCGAGGGCGACCCCGCCGAGGACGAAGGCGAGCCGGTTCAGGGACTCCTCGGCCGCTCCGGTCGGCGTGGCGACCATGACCACGACCGAGTTGTGGCCGGGCACGCGGAGCAGGGACAGGCGGACCATGGCCGGATCGCCGTTGGTGTACGCCCCCTCACGGACGACCGCCTGGTCCGGCTGGAGGGAGAGCGCCGTCCTGGCGTCGCCGGGCTGGATCGCGATGGCCTGGGTGGCACCGAGCGGCAGCGAGACGCACCCCTGGTCGATCCAGAGGAACTGGGTGTCCCGGGGCGCGGGACCGCCGCCCTGGGGAGGTTCCGGGACACTGCTCCGCTGGGCCTGTTCGAGGGCGGCCTCGGGGGTCCGCGGGCAGGCGGACTGGAGGGTCGCCACCCGGGGTTGCGGGATGTGCTCCAGGTCGTTGCGGATCTGGCCGTAGAGCTGCTTCTCCACGATGAACCAGCACGCGAGCGCCGACAGCGCGATCGCCACCGCCACCGCCGCCGCCGTGAGGAAGGTGAGCCGGGTGCGCAGGGAGCGGGCGCGGTACCAGGTGGTGAGGCGGCCGCGGCGCGGGATGCGGGGCGGGGCGAGCGGGGGTGGCGGGACGGCCGGGTTCACGCCGCGGTGCCGGTGGCCGGGCGGAGCGCGTAGCCGACTCCGCGGACGGTCTGGATGAGCCGGGGCAGGCCGCCCTGCTCGGTCTTGCGGCGCAGGTACATCACGTACACGTCCAGCGAGTTGGACGAGGGCTCGAAGTCGAAGCCCCAGACCGCCTTGAGGATCTGCTCGCGGGTGAGCACCTGGCGCGGGTGGGCGAGGAACATCTCCAGCAGCATGAACTCGGTGCGGGTCAGGTCGACCGGCCGGCCGGCCCGGGTGACCTCGCGGGTGGCGGTGTTCATCCGCAGGTCGCCGAAGGCGAGGACGTCGGTCTCCTCCTCGACGGCGGCCGCCCGGGCGGCGGCCTCGGTGGCGAGCGCGTTGCGCCGCAGCAGGGCGCGCACCCGGGCGAGCAGCTCGTCGAGTTCGAAGGGCTTGGCGAGGTAGTCGTCGGCGCCGACGTCGAGGCCGGTGACCCGGTCGCCGACGGCGTCCCGGGCGGTGAGCATCAGCACCGGGACGGTGTCGCCGCGCGAGCGCATCCGGCGGACGGCGGTGAGGCCGTCCATCCGGGGCATCATGATGTCGAGCAGGACGAGGTCCGGCCGGTCGCGTTCGACGGTTTCGAGGGCCTCGTAGCCGTCGGTGGCGGTGGTGACCTCGTAGCCCTCGAAGGCGAGGCTGCTCTCCAGGGCGTCCCGGAGCGCGGGTTCGTCGTCGACCACGAGGAGCCGGGCGGTGGTCTGCTGACCGGGCTCGGCGGGGGTGCGGTCGTCGGCGGACGGGGTCATCGGCGGTCGCCTTTCTGGTGGCGGGAGGGCCTGCTCGGGTCAATTGTCGGACGTGCTCAGACGTTCTGGCCGGACTCCAGCTTCGGCAGCACCTGCTTGATGTCGTCGATCGGGATGGCGAAGCCGAGGCCGACGCTGCCGGCCCCGCTGCCGCCGGCCGTGGCGCTGGAGCCGTTCGGCGCGTACATGGCCGAGTTGATGCCGATGACCTGCCCCTCGGCGTTGATCAGCGGGCCGCCGGAGTTGCCGGGGTTGAGCGCGGCATCGGTCTGGAAGGCCTGGTAGGTGGCGGTCTCGCCGCCGCTCTGCGGGGCGGTGCCGCGCAGTCCGGGCAGCTGGGGGAAGCCGAAGCCGCCGTTGCCGCTGGTGGTGCCCTCGTCGAGCTGGACGGTGACCTCGCGGTGCTCGGCGCTGATGATGCCGGAGGTGACGGTCCCGGTGAGGCCCTCGGGGTTGCCGATGGCCACGACGGGGTCGCCGACCACGACGCCGGAGGAGTCGCCGAGGACGGCGGGGGTGAGGTTTCCGGCACCGCTCGCGGTGATCACGGCGGCGTCCAGGCCCTTGTCGGTGCCGGTGAGGTCGGCCCGGGCGGTGGAGCCGTCGTGGAAGGTGACGGTGATCCGGCCGCCGTCGGCCGCGCCGGAGACCACGTGGTAGTTGGTGAGGATCCGCCCGTTGCCGGTCAGCACCACGCCGGTGCCGGTGGCGGTGCCGTTCGCGCTCTGCACGGTGATCTGGACGACGCTGGGCGAGACGGCGGCCGCGACGGCGGCGACGTCGGCGCTGCCGTCGGAGCGGGCGGCGACCGGGCTGGCGAGGGTGCCGGTGCGGCCCTCGGAGCCGTGCTCCCGGGCGGCGACGACACCGCCGGTGACGCCGCCGAGGACGGCGGCGATCGCGGCGACGGCGGTGACCAGGGCGAGCCGTCCGCGCAGCAGGCCGCGCCGGGCGCGGTGGCCGGGGCCGCCGGGGGCGGACGGGGCGGGCACCTCGGCCGCCCCGGGCGGGAACGGCGGGGCCGGGGGAGGGGGCGGGGTGCCGGCGGCGGGGTGGGCGGGGCTCCCGTACCCGGCGCCGTCGTGCACGGGACCGCCGTACCCGGTGCCGTCGTGCGTGGAGCTGTCGAGGACGGTGCCCGGGATGACCCGGGGCCGCGGGTACCCGTGGGGGCCGTCGTACTGCTCGCCGTCGGTGCGGGGCTGCCACTGCTGGTGATCGCTCATGACGACCAACGTCCGCCCGCTGGATGAGAATCCGGTGAGAGCCCGCTCAGAAGGCTCCGAGAAGCCCGTTGACTTCTCATAAAGCCTGGTCGGGCTAGGGTCTGTCTCTTGGATTTTGTCGGATCAGGCCGCGGCGTCTGGGTGCGTGCATCGCAAGGCGGAGGAGGGAGCCACTGCGGTGGGGGCACCTCCCGGCCGCCAGGCTGGGGGCCATTGGCGACCGACGACAACGCGGCGAGGTGCGTGCCCAGACGTCGCGGACCCGGCAAGGATCCAAGAGACAGACCCTAGGCGTCGGCGCGCTCCGGCGAGCAGCCGCAGGAACGCCGTACGACCAGGCGCGACGGGAAGGTGCGGACCCGTTCGGTGTCCGAGCCGGGCACCATCAGCGAGTCGTCCAGCACCAGGTCCACCGCCGCCCGGGCCATCGCGTCGCGGTCGGAGGCGACGGTGGTCAGCGGCGGGTCGGCGAGCGCGGCCTCCGGCACGTCGTCGAAGCCGGCCACCGCGAGGTCCTCCGGCACCCGCAGGCCCAGCTCGCGGGCGGCCCGCAGCACGCCGATCGCCTGGTCGTCGGTGGAGCAGAAGATCGCCGGCGGGCGGTCCTCGGAGCGCAGCACGCCGAGCGCGACGTCGTAGGCGCCGTAGCGGTGGAAGGGCGCGTCGATGAGGTGCGGTTCGGTGGGCAGGCCGTGCGCGTCCATGGCCCGCTGCCAGCCCTCGACGTGGTCGATGACGGGGTCGCCGGGGGCGGGGGACTCCACCGGGCTGCCGAAGCAGGCCACGTACGGGTGCCCGTGCACCTCCAGCAGGTGGCGGACGATCGTCTCGGCGCCGGCCACGTCGTCGGTGACCACCGCGACGTCGTCGATCGCCTCGGGGCGGCGGTGCAGCAGCACCACCTTCGCGCCCTCCATGGCGGCGAACTCCTCGGCGGCCCGCTGCGAGGGGCCCTGGCTGACCAGGATCAGGCCGGAGACCCGCATGCCGAGGAAGGCGCGGACGTAGTGGACCTCGCGGTCGTCGACGTAGTCGGAGTTGCCGATCAGCACGAGCTTGCCGCGCTCGGAGGCGGCCCGCTCCACGGCGTGCGCCATCTCGGCGAAGAACGGCTGGCGGGCGTCCGGGACGACCATGCCGATCAGGTTGGTGCGGCGGGAGGCCATCGCCTGCGCGACGCTGTTCGGCCGGTAGCCGAGCTGCTCGATCGCGGCGAGCACCTTCTCCCGGGTGGCGGGCGCGACCGGGCGCGGTCCGTTGTTGATCACGTAGCTGACGACGGCGGTCGAGGTACCAGCCAGTCGGGCTACATCGTCGCGCGTCACTTTGGCCACGGGGGGAGTCTACGCGTGTGGCGTGCGGCCGGGCAGCGGGGGACCCGCGCCGGGCGGGTGCGGCGCGCGCCCGGCCCCGGGCGGGGCGGGACGAATCCGGACAGGCCGGGCGCCCCGTCGACGACGGGACCGCCCGGCCGGCCGGTCAGGCCTCCAGGGCGGCCGCGGAGCGCCGGGTGGACTGCTCGGTCCGCTCGGTCCGCTCGCCCTTGTCCCCCTTCTCGGGGACGACGAAGCGGTAGCCGACGTTGCGCACGGTGCCGATCAGGCCCTCGTGCTCGACGCCGAGCTTGGCGCGCAGCCGGCGGACGTGCACGTCGACCGTCCGGGTGCCGCCGAAGTAGTCGTAGCCCCAGACCTCCTGCAGCAGCTGCGCCCGGGTGAAGACCCGGCCGGGATGCTGGGCGAGGTACTTGAGCAGCTCGAACTCCTTGAAGGTGAGGTCGAGCACCCGGCCCTTGAGCCTGGCGGAGTAGGTGGCCTCGTCGACCGAGAGGTCGCCGCTGCGGATCTCGCCCGGGCTGTCGTCGGTGGTCACCTGGAGCCGGCCGAGGGCGAGCCGCAGCCGGGCCTCGACCTCGGCGGGGCCGGCGGTGTCGAGCAGGACGTCGTCGATGCCCCAGTCGGCGGTGACGGCGGCCAGGCCGCCCTCGGTCACCACCAGGATCAGCGGGCAGCCGATGCCGGTGGAGCGCAGCAACTGGCAGAGGCTGCGGATCTGCGGCAGGTCGCGCCTGCCGTCCACCAGGATGACGTCTGCGCTGGGGGTGTCGACCAGGGCGGCGCCCTCGGCGGGGGCCACCCGGACGTTGTGCAGCAGCAGGCCGAGCGCGGGCAGGACCTCCGCGGAGGGTTGCAGCGCGTTGGTGAGGAGGAGCAGAGAACTCATACCCGGTAGTCCCCTTTCCGGGTCGTCGCGGTCGCGTTCCGGCTGCCGCCACAGCCGGATGGCGCACGTGCTGGTGAGGGGGAGGAGACGGAGGTCCGGGGGGACGCGGGGGACACGGCGGCGCGCGCGGCCGGACGGGGCACGTCCCGGGCGTCCCGCGACCCCCGGTGCACCGTTTCTGCCCTGCTCATCCGCGAACCTTCCGGTCCTGGCCCGTCCCGGGCGGCGGCCCGGAGCCGGGGTTGTCCGACGCCCCGGCCCGGTCGCGGCACGTCGTTGTGCCGTGTGTGGCGGGGGCGGTCCCTGCGGCACGCCGGGGGTGGGCCGACGATTCGCACGGACGTCCGTACTGGCGTCCTGAAAGCACAAAAGGACCCGGGGGCGACTCTGCCCGGATCCCTCGGGGATCGAGGATAACCGACCGGTCCCCCGCGCCGGGAGGTCCCGAGCCCGGTGGTCCGGCCTTTCCGGGCGCGCCCCGGGTGAGCCCCGCCACAGCTTCGCGACGGCGCCGCCGGGCGTCGGGCCAGGGCGATTGCCGCTCGCACGGGCGAACACGACATCATGGGGGACACATCGGCGGCACCGTGCGCGTACCCCTTTCGGGCGAGGCGCGGGCGCCCCGGTGGTGGACCCGGCCGGGACACCCGGGCCCGGGCGAGGACGACGAGAAGGGGTTGCCATGGGCGCGACCACCGGGCACGACCCGGCGGCCGCCGTTCGGGTGAGCGGGACGATCCGCTACTGGGCGGCGGCGAAGTCGGAGGCCGGGCTGGCCGAGGAGACGTACCTGGCGGCGACCCTGGCCGAGGCGCTGGCAGGGGCTGCGGAGCGGCACGCGGACCGGCCGAAGCTGGTCCGGCTGCTCGGCCACTGCTCCTACCTGGTGGACGGCTCGCCGGTGGGCGGCCGTGACCACGCGACCGTGGCCCTCTCCGAGGGCGGCACGGTCGAGGTCCTTCCTCCGTTCGCGGGCGGGTGAGCGGCGTGACGGGCACGAACGCGACCCCCGAGGGGCAGCAGCCCCAGTCCCAGCAGCCGTACCAGCCCCAGCAGCCGTACCAGCCGCAGTACCCGTACGGGCCGCCGCAGCCGCAGCAGCAGGCGCCGCAGGGCTACCAGCCCCAGCCCCAGCCCGGGCAGGCGCCCTACCCGTACGCCCCGCCGCAGGCGTACGCGCCGGATCCTTATGCGCAGCAGGGGCACGCGGCGCAGCCGCACGCCCCCGGCGCGGGCCCCGCGCCGTACGGTCAGCAGCCCCAGGGCCAGCAGTCCTACGGCCAGCAGCCCTACGGCCAGCAGCCCTACGCGCAGCCTTCCTACGGACAGCCGTCCCACGGCCGGCCGCCGTACGGGGCCGGGCCGGGCGCGGACGACGCCGCGACGGCGCTGCTCCCGCCGGTGCCGCCGCTGGACGACGCGGCGGCGACCACGCTGCTCCCGCCCGTTCCGCCGCTGGACGACGCCGCGACGGCGCTGCTCCCCCCGGTGACGGAGTCGGGCCCGGTGCCGTCGGCCGCACCGGGGCAGCCGTCGGCCGGGGGACCGGCGCGGCCCTACACCGAGCCGCGACGCGGCCGTTCGCACCGCCGGACGGAGGCACCGGCCCCCGCCCCCGCGCCCGTCCAGGCTCCTCCGGTCCAGGCCCAGGTCCCGCCGTCGGCTCCCGCCCCGGACCACGGGCAGGGCCTGGACCAGCCGACCATGACGCTGAAGCGCCCGGAGCCCCCGGCCCCGGTGCTGACCGACCCGGCCGCCGCCCGCGCCGCACGGGCCGCCCGGGCCGCGCAGGGCGGCCACGGCGCGTCCGCGCGTCCGGCCGCGCCGTTCCCCGGCCCGGCCCCGTCGCTCGGCACCCAGCCGTTCCCGGCCCCGGCCCCGGCCCCGGCCCCGGCCCAGAGCCCGGCTCCGGTCACGGCTCCGTCCCCGGCGGCCCCGCCCGTCCGGACCGGTTCGCCGATCAACGACCCGGGCCTCCAGCCGGCCCTGATCACCGCCGGCGCCGCCGCCCTGCTGGCCGGGGGCGCGGCGCTCGGCCAGGTGGCGCTCGCGCTGGTGCTCGTCCTGCTCCAGGGCCTGACGGCGGCCGGCTGGTTCCGGCTGAACGGCATGTGGCCGGCCCGCCAGGGCATCGCGCTGGCGGCGCTGTCCGGCGTGGTGGCCGACGTCTCGGTGCTGCTGGCCGACGAGGACGGTGGCACGGCCGCCGTGGTGGGCACGCTCGGCGGGTTCTTCCTGCTGGTCCTGGTGCTCCAGACGTTCCGGCCCGCCGATCCCAAGGAACGGTTCTACGCGCTCACCGTGCTCGGCTCCGCCACCGTGGTGACGGTGCTCTGCACCGCGCTGCTGCTGGCCGACTGGGTGCCGGCGGCGGTCGGCGCGGTCGCGCTGGCGACCCTGCTGGCCGCCGCGCCGCTGCCCGGCCCGCGCTGGTCGGGCCCGCTGCTGGGCCTGCTCGCGGCGGTCGGCCTGGGCTTCGCGGTCGGCGCTCCGCCGTTCCTGGGCCTGGCGGCCGGGCTCGGCGCGCTGATCGGGCGCCGGGTGGCCGGGTACGACTTCCCGTCCCGGTTCGTGCACATGACGGCGGGCGTGGCGCTGCCGCTCGCGGTCGCCGCGCCGCTGGTGTGGATCGCCACCGCGCTGCTCGGCTGACGGCCGTGCCGTCCCGCCCCGGAACCATGCTCCGGGGCGGGACGTCGTACGGTCGTGCGGGAGCGGCCGCACCGGAACGGCCCGGTCCGCCGGAGCGGGGGCGGGCGACAGCGACCGGCGACGACGGGGGAGAGCGATGCGCGGCTGGCTGAAGGCGACGATCGGCGTGGTGGTGCTCTCGGGAGCGCTGGTGGGCGCCGACCGGATCGCGGTCGGTGTCGCCGAGGACGAGGCGGCCGAGCAGATCCTGAAGAGCGGCCGGATGAGCGGCAAGCCGGACGTCTCGATCGAGGGCTTCCCGTTCCTCACCCAGGTCGTCTCGCGGAAGCTGGACGACGTGCGGATCTCCTCGGACGGGCTGACCGTCGGCGAGGGCAAGGACAAGGTGGCCCTGCACGCGTTCCAGGCCGAGCTGTCCGGGGTCGAGGTGAGCGGCAACATGAGCAGCGCCACCGTGGACCGGGGGAGCGGCTCCGGGCTGATCACCTACGCGGACCTCTCCCGGCTGCTGCCGCCGGCCTCGGAGCTGGTGCCGAACGCGGGCCGGCTCTCGCTGGGCACGGGCACCCGGCTGAGCCTCTCCTACGGCGGTCCGGGCAAGGTCAAGGCCTCGTTGGGGCCGTTCCCGGTCGGCGAGGCCGCGGTGCACAGCCAGGGCAACACCGTCACGGTGGACGGCTTCGAGCTGAGCGCGATGGCCTCCCTGCTGGCCGGGGTGTCCGACCGGGCCATCGACCCGATCAGCTTCACCCTCTCCGAGCTGCCCGCCGGGCTGGATCTGTCCTCGGTCACGCCGCAGGAGGAGGGTTTCCGGCTGGGCTTCGACGGCAAGGACGTCAAGCTGATCGGCTGACCGCCGCCGCGGCTCTCCCCCCGTTCCCCCGTTCCGCTCCGCGAGACGCGCTGTCCAGCGCCGGCCGCGGAGCGGTGGCGTACCCGCCGCCGGGCCGGGCCCGGGGCACCCGCCGTCCCGGCTCCGGCCGGTTCCGGTCGCCCAAGAACAGGTCAAATCCCATGATGCGAGCCATTCGGTCTCGCTATTCGATACGCTGATGACAGCGGGCGTCCGGTGTCCCTAGCATCGTCCGCATGAAGCGACAGACGGATCTCACCAAGCGGCGGGCGGTAGACCTGTGCCGCGTGGCCGCCTGTCTGTGTCGAATGCGTTAACTCGGCGTCCAGGCAGGGCAGTTGCCCCCGCCGCCGATTTCTTCCGGCGATCGCCGACGGCCCCTCGGCCGGGCTTCGCCGCCGTACTTCTCCACGCACCGCCCGGTCGCGCCGTACACCGCCGTCAGTCCCACTATTCGGACATGAATTCGGACCGGTGGCCGACGGGCGACCAGCACCACCGCTGAGCAGCAGCACCCGAAGCAGCGAGCACCTTCCGCCAACCGCCCCCGGATGGAGAACATCACCATGAGCCGCAGCGACGTCCTGGTCGACGCCGACTGGGTCCAGGCCCACCTGGACGACCCGAAGGTCGTCATCGTCGAGGTCGACGAGGACACCTCCGCCTACGAGAAGAACCACATCCGCAACGCGGTCCGGATCGACTGGAAGACCGACCTCCAGGACCCGGTCCGCCGCGACTTCATCGACCAGGCCGGCTTCGAGGCGCTGCTCAGCGCCAAGGGCATCGCCAACGACGACATCGTCGTCCTCTACGGCGGCAACAACAACTGGTTCGCCTCCTACGCCTACTGGTACTTCAAGCTGTACGGCCACGGCGACGTCCGCCTGCTCGACGGCGGCCGCAAGAAGTGGGAGCTGGACTCCCGCGACCTGGTCGTCGAGGTGCCGCAGCGCGCCGCCACCGCGTACAAGGCGCAGGCCGCCGACTCCTCGATCCGGGCCTTCCGCGACGACGTGATCGCCGCCATCGGCAACCTCAACCTGGTCGACGTCCGCTCGCCCGACGAGTTCTCCGGCAAGCTGCTCGCCCCGGCCCACCTCCCGCAGGAGCAGTCGCAGCGCCCCGGCCACGTGCCGAGCGCGCGCAACATCCCGTGGGCCAAGAACGCCAACGACGACGGCACCTTCAAGAGCGACGACGAGCTCAAGGCCCTCTACGAGGCCGAGGGCGTCGACCTGGCGAAGGACACCATCGCCTACTGCCGCATCGGCGAGCGCTCCGCGCTGACCTGGTTCGTGCTGCACGAGCTGCTCGGCCAGGAGAACGTGAAGAACTACGACGGTTCCTGGACCGAGTACGGCAGCCTCGTCGGCGTGCCGATCGAGCTCGGCAACTGAGCCTCCGGCTCCACCCGTAAGGCAGAAGGGAAACAAGACAATGTGCGGTGCGAAGGCCGGCGGCCCGGACCTGGCAGGAGTTGACGTGGCGAACGAGACGATCATCCAGGGTTCGGTGACCCGCGACGGCGAGCCGGTCAACGGCTACGTGCGACTGCTCGACGAGAACAACGAGTTCACGGCCGAGGTGCCCACCTCGGCGACCGGCCAGTTCCGGTTCTTCGCCCGCCCGGGCAAGTGGACCCTGCGCGCGCTCATCCCGGGCCAGACCGTGGACCGCCAGGTGGTCGCCTCCCAGGGCAACCTGACCGAGGTCGCCATCGCCGTCTGACCGGCGACGGAACAGCATGACCGGGGGCCCCTGCCGAGCGGGGGCCCCCGGGCATACCGTGGAAGGGTGCAGACCCGCCGGCGCCGCCGCTACTACTACGCCATGATGGGCGTCTGCCTGGGCCTCTTCGTGCTGGCCTGGGGAGCGGTGCGGTTCGTCTCCGTGCCGGCGGCCGTGGCGCTGTGCGTGGTCGCGATGGTCATCCCGCCGGCGGCGGCGGTGTTCGCCAACCGGCGCGACCCCGAGGACGACTGGTGGGACGACCCGCGCTGGGAGGACCCCAAGTGGGACGACCCCGGCCACGACCGGGACCGCCCCGACCACGAACCCCGTCAGTAGACGAGCGCCTGCACGTCGTCGGCCATGATCTCGCTGACGAAGACCTGCGCGCCCGCGATCCGGACGCCTTCGAGGGTGTCCTGCTGCTCGATCCCGCGCCGCGCCGCGCACTGGGTGCACAGCGTGAGCGTGCCGCCGGCCAGCACCGACTCCAGCAGGTCCGGCAGCGGCGCCGCGTGCGGCAGCTCGAACTCCGCCGCCCGCCCGGGCAGGGCGAACCAGGCCGACTCGCCGGTCAGCCAGAGCGAGACCTCGATGCCGCTGGCGACGGCCACCGCCGCCACCGTGAACGCCTGCGAGCACCGCTCGGGGGCGTCAGCCCCGGCGGTCACCTTGATGACGAGCTTCTTCTTCTGGGCCATGCCGACACCCTAGATCGCCGACGTGGTGGGGCTCACCGAGACCCTCCCCCACCCGCCGGATAGAGTGAGCGGCAGCAAAATCCACCACACTGTCGCCGCAATGGGAGCCCCCCGTGTCCGGTCTGGAAATCTTCTTCGACGGTCTGCTGGCCCTCATGGCCGTGCTGATCACCTGGTTCGCCATCTTCTCGGTGATGAAGCTCTACCAGGGCCAGCGCTGAGCGCCACTGCCGTACGGTTGAAGTACTCCCGCACCGACGACAGCGACCAGGAACATGATCGAGATCCCCTCTGACCTCCACAAGGACGTCGTCCCGCTCGCCTTCCTCCTCGGCACCTGGGAGGGCGCGGGCGTCTACGCCCCTCTGCCGGGTGAGGGGGGCCCCGGCGCCGAGAAGTGCAACTTCGGCCAGGAGATCGTCATCCGCCACGACGGACGGCCCTTCCTGGAGTTCCGCTCCCGCACCTGGGTGCTGAACAGCGAGGGCGAGAAGGTCCGCCCGCTGGAGAACGAGCACGCCTTCTGGCGGATCACCAGCAACCAGCACGGCACCAGCGGCGCCCGCGGGGTCGAGATCTCGTCCGTCCGTGACGACGGCACGGTGGAGATCTGGTACGGCGAGCTGGCCGACGGCAAGCCCCAGATCGACGTCTCCACCGACGCGGTGGCCCGGATCGAGGGCTCCCCGGAGTACTCGGGCGGCAAGCGGCTCTACGGCTTCGTCAACGAGGAGCTGCTCTGGGTGGGCGAGAAGGCCGCCCCGAACGTGCCGCTGCGCCCGTACATGTCCGCCCAGCTGAAGAAGGTGCTCTCGCCGGCCCAGCTGATCAAGGACATCAACGACCTGCCGGACGACGGCATCGCCTTCTTCAAGTAGGCGTGCCCGCCCGCGAGTCGCGCACACGGTAGGGACCGGCCCGGGGCCGGTCCCTACACTTGCTCCAGGACCCCCGACGTTTGGCAGGGACAGGACCGTGGCGGACACCGGCACCACCGACTGGCAGCTCTCCGGCGACTGGAAGGCCGACCTGCGCGAGCGCGGGTACCGGCTCACCCCGCAGCGGCAGCTCGTGCTGGAGGCGGTCGACGCGCTCGACCACGCCACCCCGGACGACATCCTCTGCCACGTCCGGCAGACCGCCAGCGGCGTCAACATCTCCACCGTCTACCGGACCCTGGAGCTGCTGGAGGAGCTGGGCCTGGTCTCGCACGCCCACCTCGGGCACGGCGCCCCGACCTACCACCTGGCCGGCCGCCACCACCATCTGCACCTGGTCTGCCGGGACTGCGAGAAGGTCACCGAGACCGGTACCGAGATCGCCCAGCCGCTGATCGACAGCCTCCGCGACCAGCACGGCTTCGACACCGACCTCAAGCATTTCGCCATCTTCGGCCGCTGCTCCGACTGCACCGCCGAGCGCGCCGCGGGGCGGTCGTAAGCTTGCCGGTATGACCGGTCTGAAGAGTCCGCTGCTTGCCCTGCCCGGAGCCGTCCCCGCCGAGGGGACCGACGAGGGCGTCGCCGCCCACTACGGCGACCTCTTCCGCGAGCAACGGAACCTCTCCCGGGGGACCGGCTTCGTGGACCTCTCGCACCGCGGCGTGATCACCGTCACCGGCGCGGACCGGCTGAGCTGGCTCCACCTGCTGATCACCCAGCACGTCAGCGCGCTGCCGCCGCAGCAGGCCACCGACGCGCTGGTGCTCACCGCCAACGGGCACGTCGAGCACGCCCTCTACCTGGTCGACGACGGCACCACCACCTGGGCGCACGTCGAGCCGGGCACCCAGGAGGCGCTGGTCGGCTACCTGGAGAGCATGAAGTTCATGTACCGGGTCGAGGTGGCCGACGCGACCGCCGACCACGCGGTGGTCCACCTGCCGGCCGGCTCCACGGCCTCCGCCGAGGGCGCCGTCGCCGTCCGCGAACTGTCCTACGGGCGGGACCTCTTCCTGCCGCGCGCCGAGCTGGCGGAGCGGACCGCGGGCTACGGCCCGGCGGCCGGCGTCTGGGCGTACGAGGCGCTGCGGATCGAGGGCCACCGGCCGCGGCTCGGCTTCGAGACCGACCACCGCACCATCCCGCACGAGGTGGACTGGCTGAACACCGCCGTCCACCTGCAGAAGGGCTGCTACCGGGGGCAGGAGACGGTGGCCCGGGTGCACAACCTGGGACGGCCCCCGCGCCGGCTGGTCTTCCTGCACCTGGACGGCACCGAGGAGGTGCTGCCCCCGCACGGGACGGAGGTGCGGCTCGCCTCCGACCCGCAGGGGCGGGCGCTCGGCTTCGTCACCTCCTCGGCGCGCCACCACGAGCTGGGGCCGATCGCGCTGGCCATCGTGAAGCGCAACGTCCCGGTGGACGCGGTGCTGCTGGCCGGCACGGTGCCGGGGACGCAGGACGTGATCGTTCCCCAGTAGGGGAGTCAGACCTCGACGATGACGGTGAACGGGCCGTCGTTCACCAGGGCGACCTTCATGTCCGCGCCGAAGCGGCCGGTCCCGACCTCGGCGCCGAGCGCGCGCAGCTGGGCGACCACCTCGTCCACCAGCGGCTCGGCGACCGGCCCGGGCGCGGCGGCGTTCCAGGTGGGGCGGCGGCCCTTGCGGGCGTCGCCGTAGAGCGTGAACTGGCTGATCACCAGCAGCGGCGCGCCGATGTCCGAGCAGGACCGTTCGACCCCGTCGCTGCCCGCCGGCAGCAGCCGCAGCGTCCACAGCTTGCGGGCCAGCTGGGCCGCCTTGGCGGGGGTGTCGTCGTGGGTGGCGCCGATCAGGACGCAGAGCCCGGGCTCCTCGATCGCGCCGACGGTCTCGCCGTCCACCGTCACCCTGGCCTCGGTCACTCGCTGCACCACTGCTCGCATGCGGCCATTCTGCCGGAGCCGGTGGGGGCGTGAGCACGCCCCCGGGGGCGCTCCGGGCAGGGGTGCGCGCCGGGTAGCGTGCGCCTGCGCGCACCATGGCGGCGTTCTCCCTGCGAAAAGCTTCGGTCGTATCAGCCACCCCTCTTCGCCAGGGGGCCGTTCGGGTGCACGGGCGGTGCGGCGGCGCCGGGCGGGGTGGCACGCTGGGGGACCGTACGAGGACGGGTCCGCCGCTCCGCCGCACCAGGCGGGGCCGGCTCGGCGCGTCCGAGGTCCGGGGCGCCGAGGTCCGCCGCGCCGGGCCCGGTTCGGCCGGGCGGCCGAGCCGGTAGGTCAGGCGTTCTGGCCGTGTCGCCCCGGTGGGTGGCCACGGCCGGGGGCGGGAACCTTCGCAGGCGTCCGGGCGTGCCTCCGGACGGGAACGCGCCGTCGGCGCGGGCGGCGGTTGACGGGCCGGACCGGCGGCAGGCGACGGGGCGCCGCGAGCGGGTGGGATCGGGACGACGGCAGGTGGTTGGTTGATGGACGCGATCAGCACGGCGCAGGACCGGCACGGGCGGCTGCCCGAGGGGCCCGGGGCCGGCCCCGAGCCGGACCTCGGACGCTTGGGCCTGGACCAACTGCGGACGCTGCGCCGGGAGACCCTGGAGCAGGAGGCCGACCTCTCCTACCTGCGGAGGCTGCTGCACGGCCGGATGGACATCCTGCTGGCCGAGCTGGACCGCCGGCCCGGTGCCGGGGCGGCCCGGCCGGCGGACGCGGCGGAGCCGGCCGGCGCGGCCCTGCTGGAGCGGCTGCCGGCCATCCTGACGGACGCGCCGTCCAGCGTCCGCCGCTCGGCCCGGCACGTCACGCTGGGGCCGCCGCGCGGGCAGCAGTCCCAGCTGGAGGCGGACGCGTTGATGGGCGACGTCCAGCTGGCCGACCTCGCCGCGCACCCGGCCGAGGAACTGCTGGCGGCGCTGGAGCGGCTGCGGGCGCACGAGCGGGAGGTGTCCGGCCGGCGGCAGCGGCTGCTGCGGACGGCGGACGGCTGCAACGCCGAAATCACCCGCAGGTACCGTGATGGGGAAGCACGGGTCGACGACCTGCTCGCAGGCGGCCCGCTCTGACAGGTGCGAGGGCCGCCGGGGGCGGGGGACGGGCCCGGCTCGCCCCCCGGTTCACCCTCACCTCCGGAAGGCTTTCGCCATGTCCAATTCCGCCGCCCTGCCCGTGCTCGCCGAAGTCGTCCGCTCGGGTTTCGTCGAGGGCCGGCACCACGGCTCGCTGGTGCTGCTGGCCGCCGACGGCTCGGTCGACTTCGCGCTGGGCGCGCCGGACGCGCCGGTCTTCCCGCGCTCCTGCGCCAAGCCCTTCCAGGCCGTGGCCACGCTGCGGGCCGGGCTGGCGATCGAGGGGGAGCTGCTGGCGCTGGCGGCCTCCAGCCACTCTGCGGAATCGTTTCACCTTGACGGCGTGCGACGGATCCTCGCCGGTGCGGGGCTGGACGAGTCCGCCCTGCGCACCCCGGCCGACCTCCCCCTCGACGACCTGGAGGCGGAACTGCACCTGCGCTGGGGCGGCGACCGCGAGCCGATCCTGATGGACTGCTCCGGCAAGCACGCCGGCTGGCTGGCCGCCTCGGTGGCCAACGGCTGGCCCACCGACAGCTACCTCGACCCGGAGCACCCGATCCAGCGGCTGGCCCGCGAGGCCCTGGAGGAGGCCGTCGGCGGCCCCGCCGCGCACGCCGGGGTGGACGGCTGCGGCGCACCGCTGCTGGCCGTCGGCCTGACCGGCCTGGCCCGCGCCTACCGCGCCCTGGTGCTGGCCGAGCCCGGCACCCCGCAGCGCCGGGTCGCCGACGCGATGCGGGCGCACCCCGAGTACGTGGCCGGCACCCGCCGGGCCGACACCCGGCTGATGCGGGCGGTGCCCGGCGCGCTGGCCAAGATGGGTGCGGAGGCCGTCCAGGTGGTGGCCCTGCCGGACGGGCGGGCGCTCGCCTTCAAGATCGATGACGGCGCCGAGCGGGCCCGCGGCCCGGTGCTGGCCGCCGCGCTGCGCCGCCTCGGGGTGAGCACCGGGGACGCGACGCTGGAGCGGATCGCCGCCTCGCCGCTGTTCGGCGGCGGCGTGCGGGTCGGCGAGGTCCGCGCGGCGTTCTAGCCGCCCGGCGACCCCCTCCGACTCCCTGCGACTCCCTCCGACTCCCTCCGACTCCTTCCGAATGCGGAGCGGCGGCCCCCGGTGCACGGTGGACCGGGGGCCGTCGCACAGCTGAGGAGTCCGCCATGAGCGAGCACGTGTACCGGGTGACCGAGATCGTCGGGTCCTCGACCGAGAGCATCGACGCCGCGATCCGCAACGGCATCGAGCGGGCCTCCCGGACGCTGCGCCACCTCGACTGGTTCGAGGTCTCGCAGATCCGGGGCCACCTCGCCGAGGGCCGGATCGAGCACTACCAGGTGTGCATGAAGGTCGGCTTCCGGCTGGACGACGAGGGCTGAGTCACCCGCGCTCCGGCAGCACCAGCGGCAGTCCCGTGCGCGGATGCGGCAGCACCTCGACCGGGTGCCCGTACACCTCGCTGAGCAGCGGCGCGCGCAGCACGTCGGCCACCGGCCCGTCGGCGACCGTCGCGCCGTCGGTCAGCAGCACCACCCGGTCCGCGTAGGCCGCCGCGAGCGACAGGTCGTGCAGGACGACGACCACGCCGTCCCCGGCGGCGGCCCGGGCGCGGGCCAGCCGCAGCACCAGTTCCTGGTGGCGCAGGTCGAGCGCGGCGGTGGGTTCGTCGAGCAGCAGCAGGGCGGTGCGCTGGGCGAGCACCCGGGCCAGGGCCACCCGGGCCCGTTCGCCGCCGGAGAGGGCGGTGAACGGGCGCCCGGCGAAGGCGGCGGCCTCGGTCGCGGCCATCGCCTCGGCGATCACCCGCTCGTCCTCGGCGGCGGCCGCCGTCCCGGCCCAGGGCGCGCGGCCCATCCGGACCACCTCGTCGGCGGGGAACGGGAAGGACAGCGCGGCCGCCTGCGGCAGCAGCGCGCGGCGCCGGGCGAGGTCGGCGGGCCGGTAGCCGGCCAGCGGGCGGCCGTCCAGCCGGACCTCGCCGGCCGTCGGCACCAGGTCGCCGGCCAGCACGGACAGCAGGGTGGACTTGCCGGCGCCGTTCGGCCCGAGCAGGGCGACCACCTCGCCGGCGGTGACCCGGACGTCCGCGCCGGCCAGCAGGTCGCGCCCGCCGACGGTCAGCCGGACGGCCTCGGCGGTGAGCAGTTCGGCGCCCGGGGCGGGCCGGCCGGGCACCTCGGGGCGGCCGCGCAGCGTACGGAGCCTCATGCCCAGCCTCCCTGCTTGGTCCTGGTGCGGCGCAGCAGCCAGAAGAAGAACGGGCTGCCGATCAGCGCGGTGAGCACCCCGAGCGGGAGCTCGGCCGGTTCGGCCAGGGTGCGCGCGGCGAGGTCGGCGGCGACCAGGACGAGCGCGCCGCCGAGCGCGGAGGCGGGCAGCAGGAAGCGGTGGCCGGGGCCGGCGACCATCCGCAGCAGGTGCGGGACGACCAGGCCGACGAAGCCGATGATGCCGCTGACCGCGACGGCGGCGGCGGTGAGCAGGGCGACCACGGTGATCAGCACCAGCCGCATCCGCTCGACGTCCACGCCGAGGTGGCGGGCGGGCCGTTCGCCGAGCGCCAGGAGGTCCAGCGAGCGGGCCCAGCGGGGTGCGACGGCGAGGCCGACGAGCGCGAACGGCAGGACGGCGAGCACCTTGCCCCAGGTGGCCTGGGCGAGCGAACCGAGCTGCCAGAAGGTGACCTGGCTGATCGCCGCGGAGTCGGCGGTGAACAGGAACAGGCCGATCAGCGCGCCGCAGAAGGCGTTCACCGCGACACCGGTGAGGATCAGCGTGACCACCTCGGTCCGGCCGCCGGAGCGGGACATCGCGTAGACGGCGAAGACCGTCAGCAGGCCGGTGGCGAAGGCGGCGACGGTCACCGTCCAGGTGCCGAACGCGTCCAGGCCGAGCACGATGCAGCCGACCGCGCCGACCGCGCCGCCGGAGGAGACGCCGATGACGGCCGGTTCGGCGAGCGGGTTGCCGAACACGCCCTGCATCAGCGCGCCGGCGCACCCGAGCGAGGCACCGACCAGCAGGGCCAGCACCACCCGGGGGAGCCGGACGTTCCAGAGCACCGACTCGGGGACGCGGTCGAGCGCGTGGCCGCCGAGGCCGATCCGGTGGGCGACCGAGGCGAGGATGTCGCCGAGCGGGATGCGGTAGGCGCCGGTGCCGGCCGCGAGCAGGGCGAAGAGCAGCAGGGCGGCGGCGAGGCCGACGGTCAGCAGGGTGGTGCGGCCGGCCACGGGGAGGCTCTCGCCGGTGACGGTGGCGGTCACCGGGCGGTCCTCGGGTAGAGCTGTTCGGCGATCTCGCCGATCACCTGCGGGGTGCGCGGGCCGTAGCTGAGCAACTGGCCGTCCTCGACGGAGACGATCCGGCGGTCGAGCCCGGCCGGGGTCTGGGCGACGCCGGGCAGCTTGAGCAGGCCGTCGACGCCGCCGACGGAGTCGAGTCCCTTGCTCATCACCAGGATCGCGTCGGGGGCGGCCTTGACCAGGGCCTCGCTGGTGAGCGGGGTGAAGTCGCCGCCGAGCCCGGCGGCGGTGCCGGCGTCCTCGCCGCCGACCGCCTCGATCAGCGAGCCGGCGCCGGAGGCCGGGCCGCCGAGCAGGTAGACCGAGGCGCTGCCGCGCAGGTAGAGGAAGGCGACCTTGGGGCGGCGCTCGACGGCGGGCAGCGCGGCCCTGGCCTCGGCGATCCGCTGCTCGGTGCGCTCCTTCAGCTGCCGTCCGGCGTCGGGGACTCCGAGGGCGGCGGCGACGGTGTCGATGCGCGGGCCGACGTCCTCCAGCCGCTTGGCGTCGTCCAGGACGAGCAGCGGGACGCCCGCCGCGCGGATCTGGGCGATCGCCTCGGCCGGGCCGGTGGAGCGGTCGGCGAGCACGACGGTGGGGTGCAGGGAGAGCACGCCCTCGGCGGAGACGTCGTGGGCCTGGGTGATCACGGGCAGGGCGGCGGCCTGCTCGAAGGTGGTGGAGACGTCCCGGGCGACCACCCCGGGGCCGAGGCCGAGGCTGAAGACGATCTCGGCCAGGCTGCCGTTGAGCGGGATGATCCGCTCGGCGCTGGTGACGGTGACCGTCCGGCCGTCGGCGGAGGCCGCGGTGGCGGGCAGCTGGGGGGCCGGGGCGTCGGGCAGCGGTTCGACGGCGTCCGGGGCGCGCGAGCCGGTCCCGGTGGCCTCGCCGGTGGTGCCGGTGACGGAGCCGCAGGCGGTCAGGGCGAGCAGCAGACCGAGGAGCAGCAGCAGGATCGCGGGGCCGCGGGCGGCCCGATGTCGGGTGGTACTGCTGCTCAACGTCGTTCCCTTCGTCGGGAGTTGTCGCCGCCGGTGAGTGGGGTGCGGGGGTGCCCGGCGGGGCTCTTGACTCATATATTAGGTTAGCCTTACCTAAACCTCGCAAGGGGGTCGGTCGTGTGCCGACCCCGCTTTCCCCTGTCGCGCCGAGGAGTGATCCGCGTGCCTCTGCCCCATCGGCTCCGCCGTCCGGCCGCCGTCCTGGTGGCCGTCCTGGCGGCCCTGTTGACGGTCGCCCTGCTGCCCGGCCGGGCGGTGGCGGCCGAGGGGAGGGTGTCCGGCGGGCGGCTCGACTGGGGGATCAAGCAGTCCTTCCTGACGTACGTCACCGGGCCCATCGCCAAGGGGAGTTGGTCGCTCACCGGCGGCGCGGCCACGGTCGCCGGCAGCGGCTTCCGGTTCCACTCCGCCGCCGGCACCTACGACCCGGCGAGCGGCGCGCTGAGCGCCGCGTTCTCCGGCGGGGTCCGGTTCACCGGGCACCAGGAGGACGGCGCCAACGCGCTGGACCTGAGCATCGGGAAGCTCACCTTCCGGGCCGCCGCGGGCGGCGCGGCCGGGCTCTACGCGGACGTCACCAGCAAGTCCCGGGAGACCGGGCAGGTCAGCAGCGCGAGCCAGGCCAAACTGGCGGACCTCTCGCTGTCCGGCGTCGACCTGCGCGGCGCGGCCGGGACCCTGACGCTCAGCAACGTCCCGGCGACGCTGACGGACGCGGGGGCCAAGGCGTTCGCCGGGTTCTACCCGGCCGGGACGGCGCTCGACCCGGTCAGCCTGTCGGTCAACCTCCCGGCTTCGCAGCCGACCCAGGCCGCGCCGACCACCCCGGCGGCCCCCGCCGCCGCGCCGACCGCCGCGCCGACCGCCGCGCCGACCGCGACGCCGAGCGCCGCCCCGTCGCCGGCCGCCCCGGCCGCTCCCGCGACCCCGGCCGACACCCCGGCCCCGACCGACACCCCGGCTCCGACGAGTGCTCCGGCCGCCGCCGTCACCGAGTTCGGCAACGGCGCGCTCGACTGGGGCGTGCGCCGGACCTTCCGCGACTACGTCACCGGTGCGATCGCCCAGGGCCGCTGGGAGCCGTCCGGCGGCGCGGCGGACGGCGGCGCGTTCTTCCGCTGGACGCCCGCCAAGGGCAGCTACGACCCGGCGAGCGGCGCGGTGACGGCGGCCTTCTCCGGCAGCGTCCGCTTCACCGGCCTGAAGAGCGGTGACGCCTACGGCCTGGACCTCACCCTGTCCGCCCCGGGCATCACCGTCGCCGACGGGAAGGGCGTGCTGACTGCCGACGTCTCCGGCCGCACACCGGACGGCGCCGCGCAGCAGCTCACCGGCGTCGAGCTGGCGACCTTCGACCCGGCCGGGCTCAAGGCCGAGGGCGGACTGCTGAAGGCCGTCGAGCTTCCGCTCACGCTCACCGAGCCGGGTGGCAGGGCTTTCGGCGGCCTGTACCCGGCGGGCACCGCGATGGACCCGCTGAGCTTCGCCGTCGCCCTCGACCCGGCCGCCGCCCTCCCGCCGCTGCCGGACATCGGCAGCGCCCCGGCCGTCGCGCCGAGCCCGTCCGCCACGCCGGTCGCGGCCACGGTCGACGGCGGGGGCTCGGACGGTGTGCCGACGACGGCCGTGGTGGCCGGCGGCCTGCTCGCCGTCGCGCTGGCCGCGGCCGGTGGGGTGGTTCTCTTCCGCCGCCGTCGCGCCTGACCCCCCTCCCCACCTCCTTCCCCCGTTCATCGATCGGAGTTCCCCCATGTCCCGCAACCGCACCCGGCTGGCCGCCCTGGCCGCCGTCACCGCCGGCCTCGGCCTGACCGCTTTCGGCGCCCCGGCCCTGGCCTTCGGCGCCGGCGCGCCGAGCAGCGTCACGTACGACACCGGCGCGCTGGACTGGGGAGTGAAGGCCAGCTTCCGCAACTACATCGAGAGCCCGGCCTCCCAGGGCGGCGCGATCGAGCTGACCGGCGGCGCGACCCGCAACGCCGACGGAACCTTCCACTTCGGCCTGGTGAGCGCCACGTACGACCTCACCACCCACGCGCTCAGCTCCTCCTTCACCGGCGGCGTGCACTTCACGGCCCACCACGGGGCGCTGGACGTGGCACTCAGCGACCTGAAGATCACCACGTCGGGGACGGCCGGCACGCTCACGGCCGACACCGCCTCCAAGGAGTCGATGGGCGCGGCGGAGGTCACCAAGCGGGACGATGTGCCGCTGGTGACGTTCACCGTCGGCCGGGACACCACGACGGGCGTGCCGACGGCCGCGAAGCTGACGGAGGAGGGCGCGAAGGCGTTCGCGGGCTTCTACCAGGCCGGCGCGGACATGGACCCGCTGGCGCTGCTGCTCCAGCAGAGCCCGGCCACCCCGTCCCCGACGGCGACGCCGACCGCCACGGCTACGCCTACGGCCACTCCGACGGCGACGGCGACGGCGACGGCGACGGCGACTCCGACCCCGACCGCCGAGCCGTCCACCACGGCCACCGCCTCCCCGTCGGCCACCGCGACCGCCGAGCCCACGGCCACCGCCACCGCTTCGCCGTCCGCCACGCAGACCCCGACGGCCACCTCTTCGCCGTCCGCGACCTCGTCCCCGTCCGCCACCGGTACCCCGTCCGCCACCGGTACCCCGTCCACCGCGCCGAGCGGCAACGGTGAACTCGCGGTCGTCAACGGCACGCTGGACTGGTCGGTCAAGGAGAGCTTCCGCAAGTACCTGCAGAGTCCGGTGGCCAACGGCAAGGTCGAGTTCGGCGGCGGCGCGGCCGACTACCGCTTCGCCGGGGCGAACGGCAGCTACAACACCAAGAGCCACACCCTGTCGGCGGGCTTCGCCGGCTCGGTGCGCTTCCTCGGCCACCCGGCCGCCGGTGGCGGGTACCAGCTCGACACCGCGCTCTCGAAGCTCGGCCTGAGCATCTCCAAGGACGGCGCCTACCTGACGGCCGACGTCAACGCCAAGTCCCTGGACGGGAAGACGACGTCGCTGTCCGGCGCGCGGATCGCCAAGCTGGACGTGTCGAAGGCGAACCTCACCCCGGTGAACGGTGTCGTCACGCTGAATGCGGTTCCGGCCACCCTGACCGCCGAGGGCGTCCCGGCCTTCGTCAACTACAAGGAGGGCGACGCTCTCGACCCGGTCACCGTTTCGCTGGCCTTCGACAAGAACGCCCAGCTGCCCACCACCCAGCCGAGCAGCGGAGGTGCGGCGGGCGGCACCACCACCGGTACGACCGGTTCCACCGGTACCGGCACCGGATCCGGGACCGTCGGCGGCGCCTCCCTGACCACCACCGGCGGCGCGACGATCGGCGGCACCGGAGTGCTGGCCTCCACCGGCTCCTCCACCCCGGTGGCCCCGCTGCTGGCCACCGCCGGCGGCCTGCTGCTGCTCGGCGGCGGCGCCACCGCCCTGGCCCGCCACCGCAAGTCCGCTGAGGTCTGATGCGGAGGTCTGTGGAGTAGGAAGTCGGCGGATCCGACTTCCTACTCCGGCACGCTGGACAACGTCATCCGGTGGCCCTCGCTCGATCAGAGCGAGGGCCACTGTGGTTTCGCAAGGACAAGGCCGGCGCCACATTAAGCGCCAACACGAGGAGGGGGGGACACCAGGGGGTGGAATTAAAACGTTTTTTTGTGCAGGTGG
>NZ_JBHVTL010000007.1:222268-227955 GCF_042884635.1 Kitasatospora sp. NPDC058115 | reverse complement strand
GGGGACCCCCAACCCACCCCCCGCCAGGGGCCCACACGCCAGCGGGGCCCCCCCCCCCGACCCCAGCGGGCGCCTGGGTGGTGGCGCAGGAAGTCGGCGGGCCCGACTTCCTGCGCAACCGGAAGGCGGAGGCTACGCGTGCTGGTCGAGTTCACCGGTTTTGATGGCCTGGAGGAAGTCGGCGAAGGACGAGGGGGCGATGCGGAGGATGAGGTCGCCGTCGTCGGATTCCCGGAGTTCGACCAGGCCGGCGGCCCCTGTGCGGATCTCGACGCAGTTGGCTTGGTCGCCACTGAAGCTGGACTTCTGCCAATCGAGCTGTGACATGTGCGCTTTCCTTAGAGGGCGTAGCGGATGTGCTGAATCAGTCCCCAGGAGTCGTGGTCGGCTCGGGATCGTAGAGCGCGAGATGCTTCCAGTTCCGGAAGCGCAAGGGACTTGAGGCGTTCGAACTTTGAGTGATAGGCGACGAGCGACTCTGGATCGCCATGGTAGGTGGAGCCGCCGGGGTGCTCCATCAGCACGGTGTCCAGGTCGGAGTGCGGACCGTGCACAATCATGAAAGACGTGTCCGTGGAGACGTACTCGGTACAGCGGAAGGGCAGGATCTGGATGGTGACGTGGGGGAGTTCGGTCACCTCGACCAGATAGTCGAGCTGTTCCCTCATGACCCTGGGGCCGCCGAACCGGGAATGCAGGGCCGCTTCGTGGATCACAGCGTGAAGTGGGAGGGACCCGTCGCTGCTTATGGCCTGCTGGCGGCTGCGGCGGAATTCCATCTTCTTCTCATCGCCGCTGAGGATGACCTCGCTGTAGCGCGGGACCTGAAGCAGCCCGGGGATCAGCAGAGTTTCGTAGCTGGAGAGAGAAACAGCGGTCGACTCGGACTCGGCCAGATCGAGGGCCGAGGTGTGAACGAACCCCTTGAAGGCACTCCACCAGCCCTTTCCGTTGCTGAGTCCCATCCGGTGTAGAGCTGCGGCATAGGTCTCATCCGTGTGGCCATAGGCGTCCAGCAGAACGGTCAACCGATCCGGATCCAGCCCCGTGCGGCCGGCCTCGATGTGGCTGAGTTGCGGGCCTCCCATGCCGACGAGTGCGCCGGCGTCTTTGACTGCCAGCCCTGCGCCCTCGCGGAGGCGCCTCAGCTCGGCACCGAAGCGCCGCTGCCTCTCACTGATGTGGGTCCTGAGTGCCAAGGGGTGTCCTTCCGTGTCGGAGCAGTCTCCCGCTGTAAGGGCTCGGGATGCCACTCGCGCGGGTGAGGCCTCTCGCCCCTGCCGGCTCATCTTCCCGGATCGTGTTGCACGCGTGGAACCTAATGACCTAACGTCAGTGTTGCGTCGATCACATGGCGGATCGTCAGTAATGCCAATTTCCAGGGCAGTAGGCGCATGCTGCCCATTTCGCACCGCAGAGCAGCCAGGTCCGGGCTGGCCTCGTTCACGGCGACGCATCCGTCGACCTTCTCTCCTCCCCTCCCTCCCTGCCTCTCCCCATGGAGGTCTCCCATGCGTGCCCTCAACCCGCCCGACTGCTCCACCTTCCGCGCCGAACTGCGCGCCAACCTCCGCTCCGCCGGCTGGCCGCCGGACGTCATCGCGGACGCCGAACTCGCCTTCCACGAGCTGTACATCAACGCCTGGCAGCACGCCGGCTCCCCGGCGCCGTCCGTCCTCGTCTTCCTGCGGCCCGCCACCCTGCGCGTCGCCGTCTGCGACGACTGCCCCGACCTGCCGCCCGAACCCCGCACGCCCACCGACCCCTACGCGACCTCCGGACGCGGCCTCCACCTCGTCCGCGCCCTCACCCACCGGTTCGGCGCCCACCCCACCAAGACCGGCAAAGTCACCTGGTTCGAGCTGGACGCCGCCGCGTGAACCTCCCCCTCACCCCGCACGACCCCTACCTCCGCACCTACACCGAGCCCGAGATCGCCTCCCTCCTCCGTGAACTCCACGAGCGCGGCGAGCCCTTCGGCATCCGGTGGGGCTCCGCCCACGTCAACGGTGCCACCGTCCACCTCGGCGACACCACCCTCGCCACCTTCCTCAACCTCCTCGAACTCCTCCGCCGAGCGAGCCGGACGTGACCGACTTCCTCATCGGCGCCGCCTTCGCCACCCTCCTCGCCCTCGCCCTCGCCACCGTCATCACCGGTGTCATCACCGCCCTCAAGGTCGGCCCGCCCCCGCCGCCCATCACCCGCCACGGGCGCTGGGAACTGCGCACCTCCCCCGACGGCACCCCCGAATACACCTGGATCGCCCGCCAGGCCCGCCACTTCAGCCCCGAAACCAACCCCTACAACCACCGCCGCATACCCCGATGACGCACCTCGGAGCAGGAAGTCGACCACACCGACTTCCTGCTCCGACCGGGGCCATGGGAGCAATGCCGAAGAGCAGGAAGTCGACCACACCGACTTCCTGCTCCGTGCTCAGCCGTTCAGGCGCTCAGCGGGTACCGGGTGTCCAGGTCGCGGAAGACGGCGCCGTTCAGCTGGAAGGCGCGCTTGCACTCCTCGACCACCCGGCGGCGCTCGACCTCGTCCATGGCCACGCCGGCCGCGTCCAGCCTGGCCCGGTAGTCCCGCTTGAACGCGGCCGGGTTCTCCACCTGCTCGAAGACGTAGAACCGCACGCCGTCGCCCTTGCGCTCGAATCCCCAGGTCTTCTCGGCGAGGCCGCGGATGATCTGGCCACCCGACAGGTCGCCCAGGTAGCGGGTGTAGTGGTGCGCGACGTAGCCCGCCGGCCAGTCGGCCGCGAGCTCCTCCAGCCGGGCGGCGTACGCGGCGGTGGCGGGCAGCGGGGCGAGCCCCTCGCGCCACCGCGGACCGCGCAGGTGGGCCAGGTCGCGCTCGATGGCCTCGGTGCGCAGCAGCGCGGGGTCGATGAAGGGACCGGCCACCGGGTGCCCCGCGAGCTCCTGCGCCCGCTCCTCCAGTGCGCGGTAGACGTACCAGAGCTGGGCGGTGAGGTCGGCGTAGGCCTCGACACCGAGGTGCCCGCCGAGCAGACGGCTCATGAAGGACGACTGCTCGGCCGCCTCGTGCTCGGCGCTGCTGGCGGTGCGCAGCACGGTCGAGAACGGGACGACGGGCTGCTCGGGTATGGGCATGCGGGCCTCCAGAGATCGAGTACACCCCCGATTGCTTCGGTTAGCCTAACCTAAGTTTCCGTCATGCCGACAGAGTGTCGGGAAGAACCGTGCGCGCCCCCGGGAACGGCGAAGGCCGGGGCCCGCGGAAAATTCCGCGGACCCCGGCCTCCCACTGCCTCGACCTACCTCGGAACGTCCGGGCGGACGGACCGCCGGACGGACGAGATGGGCACGACGGCTCAGTGACCGCCCTGCTCCGCCAGGCGCTTGATCGACGCGGTGACCTCGGCCTCGGCCTCGGTGCGGCCGACCCAGTTGGCACCCTCGACCGACTTGCCGGGCTCCAGGTCCTTGTAGACCTCGAAGAAGTGCTGGATCTCCAGGCGGTCGAACTCCGACACGTGGTGGATGTCCTGCAGGTGCTCCCAGCGCGGGTCCGTCGCCGGGACGCAGAGCAGCTTGTCGTCGCCGCCGGCCTCGTCCGTCATCTTGAACATGCCGATGACGCGGCACTTGATCAGGCAACCGGGGAAGGTCGGCTCGTCCAGGATGACCAGGGCGTCCAGCGGGTCACCGTCGTCCGCCAGGGTGCCCTCGACGTAGCCGTAGTCGGCCGGGTAGCGGGTCGAGGTGAAGAGCATCCGGTCGAGCCGCAGACGGCCGGTCTCGTGGTCGACCTCGTACTTGTTACGAGAGCCCTTCGGGATTTCGATAAGGACGTCGAACTCCAACGGTTCCTCCAAGGTAGGGACTGACAGAATCCAAGTGTCTCCTACGGGAGTGAGTGCTGAGGAAAGGGGCCGGTTCGGTGCGTGCAGGGGCTGGGTCGGGGGACCGACGCGGGGGGACGGCCGCGGGGCTGTTCGGGGCGGCGGTGCTGGTCGCCGGGACGGTGCTCGGTGCGGGCGGTGCGTACGCGCAGCCGTCCCCGCCGCCGTCCGGAACCGGCTTGCCGTCCGGATCGGTCGCGCCGTCCGGATCGTTCGCGCCGTCCGGGTCCGGATCGCTCTCGCCTTCCGGCCGGGCCACCGGGAAGGCCCCGGGTGGCGAGGACGAGGGCGACGGCGACCGGGACGACGGCAGGGGCGGCAAGGGGGACCGGGGCGGCAAGGGGGACGACGGCGACCGCAACGGCAACCGGCCGGGGCACCGGGGCGGCGAGTCGCCCCACGCGTCCGCGAGCGCCACCGGCACCGCCACCACCCCGGCCGCCGGCACGGCGGGCACCCCCACCACCGGCGCCGGCCCCGCCGCGCCCGCCGCCAAGCCCACCGGCGCCGCCCGCCCGGCCCCCGCCGGGACGGTGCTGACCGCCGCCGGGGCCGGGCCGGACACCGGCCTGCCCACCTCCCAGGGCCTTCAGCAGGCGCTCGCCGCCGTGCTCGCCGACAAGAACCTCGGCACCGTCGGCCTGGCCGTCGCGGACGCCGCCGACGGCCAACTCCTCTACGGCAGCGGCGAGAACACCGCCGCCACCCCGGCGTCCACCACCAAGCTGGCCACCTCGGTCGCGGCGCTGTCGCTGATCCCCGGCGACACCCGGCTGACGACCCGGGTCGTCAAGAACGCGGCCACCGGCGGGATCACCCTCGTGGGTGGTGGCGATCCGACCCTCACCGGGCTCCCCGCCGACCAGGTGCAGATCGGCGGCGTCCCCGCCGACCCGGACACCGCGCCCGCCTCGCTGGACGCCCTGGCCCGGCAGACCGCCGCCGCGCTGAAGGCCGCGGGCACCACCGCCGTCGCGCTCGACTACGACGTCTCCCTCTACTCCGGCAGCCCGCTGCACAAGAACCACGACAACGAGAACATCGCCGCGGTGACGCCGCTGATGGTGGACGAGGGCAAGGTCGACCCGAAGAGCCGCGAGGACGCGCCCGCCCGCGTCACCGACCCGGCCGGGGCGGCCGCCGAGGCCTTCGCCAACCTGCTCAAGGCGCAGGGCATCACCGTCCAGGGCAAGGCGAAGCAGGCCACCGCCCCGGCCGCCGCCGACGCGCCGGTGCTCGGGCGGGTCGACTCGCCCACCGTGTCCCGGCTGGTCGAGCGGATGCTGACCACCTCCGACAACACCCTCGCCGAGGCGCTCGCCCGGCAGGCCGCGCTCGCCGCCCACCAGCCGGCCAGCTTCGAGGGCGCCGCCACCGCCGTCACCCAGGAACTCGCCCGGCTCGGCGTGCCGACGGCCGGCGTGGTGCTCAACGACGGCAGCGGCCTGCACACCGGCAACGCGATCCCGCCGGTCGTCCTGGTCAAGCTGCTCGCGCTCGCCGCCTCCGCGGACCACCCGACGCTGCGCCCGGTGCTGACCGGCCTGCCGATCGCCGGCTTCACCGGCACCCTCGGCAAGCGCTTCGGCTCCGCCTCGGGCGCCGCCGACGCGGCCGGCCTGGTCCGCGCCAAGACCGGCAGCCTGAGCGGCGTCAACACCCTGGCGGGCACCGTCGTGGACGCCGACGGCCGCCTGCTCTCCTTCGCCCTGATGACCCGTACCACCGCCCCCGCCGACACCGCCCGCACCGCCATGGACCGCGTCGTCGCCCGCCTCGCCGCCTGCGGCTGCCACTAGGCGGGCTGGGCGGG
>NZ_JBHVTL010000007.1:0-222170 GCF_042884635.1 Kitasatospora sp. NPDC058115 | reverse complement strand
GGCTTCGCCGCTGCCTTCGGCTGGGCGGGCTTCGCCGCTGCCTTCGGCTGGGCGGGCTTCGCCGCTGCCTTCGGCTGGGCGGGCTTCGCCGCTGCCTTCGGCTGGGCGGGCTTCGCCGCTGCGAGGCATCCCTGTTGGCCCGCCCTCTGGGCGGAAAGCGGCAGTCCGGCGACCGGCCGCGGACCGATTTGCCCTGGCGGACCGACCGGGGCGGGCCTGGCCCGCTGAGCCAAGGGTGAGCAGGGCGCGGTGCCACTGCGAGGACCCTCGGCGTGTGGTCGGACGCCCGGTCGGGCGGGGTTCCGCGTAGGGGTGGGCGTGCCGGGCCCAGGACGGATCAGCTGCGGCGCCTCCAGGAGGCGCCGCAGCGCACGGATCCGGTTCGGCCAGAGGCGCGCGTGGCCGGGCGCAGTGGCTCCAGGAGAGCTCGCGCGTTGGCTTGGCGGCACCCTGCGAAGGGGTTCGTGGGCATGCGACGGTGGCCGGCGAACTCCTGCGCCTCGGCTGGGCCGGTCGGGTTGGGCCAGGGTGGGGCTCGTGTGCTGGACGCCGCCGCCTCGGTGGCACTCCGCGGAGGGGCCGTGGGCGGTGTGAGTGCCGGTGTCGGCGCCGGGGAGGGCTCGGGTGGCGCCGGGGCAGGGCTCGCGTGGTGACGGCGGCCGCCTTGGCGGCACCTCGCCAAGGGGCTCGTGGGCGTGCGGCGGTGACCCGGTATCTGCGCGCTTTCGGCTGAGTCGGTCGTGTTGGGGCGGAGTGGGGCTCAGGTGGCGGAGGCGGCCGCTTTTGCGAAGCCTCGCGGGGGGCGCGTGGGTGATGCGAGTTGGGGGTGGGGCTCGGGCGGTGCCGGGGCAGGACTCGTGTGCTGGAGGCGGCCGCCTTGGGGACGCCTCGCGCAGGGGCTCGTGGGCGTGCGGCGGTGACCCGGCATCTGCGCGCCTTCGGCTGGGCCGGGCTACGGCTCGCATGCCGGACCGACTTGGCGGCACTCCGCGGAGAAGCCCCTGGCGTTGTGAGTGCCGGCCCCCGCGCGCCGGAGGCCGCCGTGAGGCCGCCGCAGTGGTGCCACCTCGCGGAGGCGCAGGTGTGCGCGCGGCCACGGGTTTCCGGTCGCGGAGGCGGACGTCGCGCAGGGCCCCGCGTGCCGGCGGTGGGTGAGGCGGTGCCTCCCGGACGGCGGGCACCGGGGGACGGATCCGCGGCGGCCCCCCGGTGGGTGGCCATTGACCGGCCGTTCCGGCTCCCCCCGGCGGGCGGGAGCACGTACGGTGAGGGCATGACGAGCGCGAGCGGCGGTGCTGACATGGTCGACTGGAATCTCGCGGTCGCAACCGCGACCAGGCTGGTGCGGCCGGGGCCGGAGGTGAGCCGGGCCGAGGCGGGCGCGGTGGTCGCCGAACTGCGCCGGCACGCCCTGGCGGCCGAGGAGCACGTCCGGGAGTTCACCGGCATGCGGTCCAGCAGTCTGACCGAGGCGGTCGCGACCCCGGTGCTGATCGTGGACCGGCCCGGCTGGGTGCGGGCGAACGTGGCGGGCTTCCGCACCATCGTGCAGCCGCTGGTGGAGAAGCTGCAGGCGCGCCGGACGACCGGCTCGGCCTCCGCGGTGTTCGGCACGGTGGGGGAGAAGGCCACCGGCATCGAGGTCGGCGCGCTGCTGGCGTTCCTGGCCACCAAGGTGCTCGGCCAGTACGAGACCTTCGCCCCGGCCGAGCCCTCGCTGGAGGCGCCGGACAGTCCGGCCGCGCTGTTCGACAAGCCGCGTCTCGGCCCCGAGGGCCCCGGTCCGGGGCGGCTGCTGCTGGTGGCGCCGAACATCGTGCACGTGGAGCGGGAGCTGGACGTCGATCCGGCCGATTTCCGGCTCTGGGTCTGCCTGCACGAGGAGACCCACCGCACCCAGTTCACCGCGGTGCCCTGGCTGCGCGACCACATCCAGTCCGAGGTGCAGTCCTTCCTGGCCGAGACGGACGTCGACCCCGGGGCGCTGCTGGAGCGGCTGCGGGACGCCGCCGGATCGCTGGGCGCGGGGCTGCCGGGCCTGGGCGGCGGCGGTCGCGGCGACGGCACCTCCTCGGCGGGTCTGCTGGAGATCGTCCAGTCGCCGGCCCAGCGGGAGATCCTCGGCCGGCTGACCGCCGTGATGTCCCTGCTGGAGGGGCACGCGGACGTGGTGATGGACGGCGTGGGCCCGGCCGTGGTGCCGAGCGTCGCGGAGATCCGGGAGAAGTTCCAGCAGCGCCGGGACCGCGGCGCCAACCGGTTGGACCTGGTGCTGCGCCGGCTGCTCGGTATGGACGCCAAGCTCCGCCAGTACCAGGACGGCGCGGTGTTCGTCCGGGGCGTGGTGGAGCAGGTCGGCATGGAGGGCTTCAACCGGGTCTGGACCTCGCCCAACACGCTGCCGACCAAGGAGGAGATCCACGACCCCGCCGCCTGGGTGGCCCGCGTCGCGCGCTGAGACGGGCCGCCCGTGACGCGGTGACGTGCGAACCGGTGGTTCAAACCCGTTCGTACGGGTGGTCCAGTCGTGCACATGGCGGGTGAAGATACGTTTCTTCATTCACCCGAACGTGGGACGGTGGTCGTACCGGTGGCGCGGGTGGCGTAGCGGGTGTCTCCTTTCTGCCACCATCTGTGAGCGCCCGGTAACAGGGTGCTCACAGATGCGCGGTCCCCCGCCGCGCCCACCGTCGTCCTGTCCCCCCTCCGCCGAGGAGTCGTCGCCGTGGGCCCTCACCCCGCCGTCGCCGCGATACGCCTGGCCGTTCGCCGCACCCTCACCGACCTCGCCGCCGAGGCCGGTTCCACCTTCACCGCGCCCGTCCGGCAGCCGCGCGAGCGCACCGGCGGCGCGCCGCTGGCCGCCGCCGCGCTGCCCGCCGCCGTCGGCACCACGCTGATCGGCAACGCCCACCGCCACCCGTCCGGGCTGCCCCGCACCCCCGCCGCGCCCGGCTCGCCGCTGGTCCTGGTCGCCGTCAGCGGCGGCGCGGACTCCATGGCGCTCGCCATCGCGGCCGCCTTCGAGGCCCCCAAGATCGGCTTGCGGGTCGGCGCCGTCACCGTCGACCACGGCCTGCAGCCGGGCTCCGCCGACCGCGCCGCCCAGGTCGCCGGCCGGCTGCGCGAGCTCGGCCTGGACCCGGTCGAGGCGGTCGCCGTGCGGGTCGGCCGCGAGGGCGGGCCCGAGGCCGCCGCCCGGGACGCCCGCTACGCCGCGCTGGACGAGGCCGCCGAGCGGCACGCCGCGCTCGCCGTCCTGCTCGGGCACACCCGTGACGACCAGGCCGAGACCGTGCTGCTGGGCCTGGCCCGCGGCTCGGGCTCCCGCTCGCTGGCCGGCATGCCGGCCCAGAAGGGCCGCTACCGCCGCCCGCTGCTGGAGCTGGACCGGGCCGCCACCCGGCAGGCCTGCTCCGCCCAGGCGATCCCGGTCTGGGACGACCCGCACAACTGCGACCCGGCCTACACCCGCTCCCGGGTCCGCCACGAGGTGCTGCCGGTGCTGGAGAAGCACCTGGGCGGCGGCGTGGTGGAGGCGCTCGCCCGCACCGCCCGGCTGTTCCGCGACGACGCCGACGCGCTCGACCAGTGGGCCGCGCTGGCGGAGCGCGACCTCCGCGCGGGCGACGGCGCCCTGGACGCCGGCAAGCTGGCCGAACTGCCCCCCGCGGTGCGCCGCCGGGTGCTGCGCCGGGCCGCGCTGCGGGCGGGCTGTCCGGCGGGGGACCTGTTCGCCCGGCACCTCGAAACGATCGACCTGCTCGTCACCGGATGGCGCGGCCAGGGGCCGCTGCACCTACCCGGGGGCGTCGAAGCGACCCGGCGGTGTGGCACGCTGGTCTTTCGGCGACAGGGCGACTGACGGGCGGGCATGCCCCGGGGGAGCCGGCCGCCGGCCATCCATACCCCGACACGTTTGAGGACGTATCCCCGGTGGACCAGAACGACATGGGCGCTGACCTCGCGAAGGTGCTCATCAGCAAGGACGAGATCGACGCCAAGCTCCTGGAGCTGGCCGAGCGCATCGACCGGGACTACGCAGGGAAGGACCTGCTGATCGTCGGCGTCCTCAAGGGGGCCGTGATGGTCATGGCGGATCTCGCCCGCACCCTGCACTCGCAGGTGACCATGGACTGGATGGCCGTCTCCTCCTACGGGATGGGCACCAAGTCCTCCGGCGTGGTGCGGATCCTGAAGGACCTCGACACCGACATCGCCGGCCGTGACGTCCTGATCGTCGAGGACATCATCGACTCCGGCCTGACCCTGTCCTGGCTGCTCGGCAACCTGAGCTCGCGCGGTCCGGCCTCCCTGGAGGTCTGCGCCCTGCTGCGCAAGCCGGACGCGGCGAAGGTCGAGATCGACGTCAAGTACGTGGGCTTCGACATCCCCAACGAGTTCGTCGTCGGCTACGGCCTCGACTACGCGGAGAAGCTGCGCAACCTGCCGTTCATCGGCACCCTCGCGCCGCACGTCTACGGCGGCTGAGACCCGTTCGGACGACGGACGGGAACAGGAGCCTGTTCCCGCCCGTTGGATCCGGGGGACCATAGAAGAACGTCGTATCGCGCTGCTCCCGCCACGTGGGGGTCGCACTGCGGTACGGTCCAATAAAACCGCTCTTCACATGAGCACTGACCGAATGCGCCGGCGGCCCACAGCCCCGCGGCGCCGTTGAGTGGCAGGAGGGACGGGGCGGCAACGCCCCGCATGGATGGACGTCAAGCGATACTTCCGTGCGCCGATCATGTGGATCGTGCTGGCCGTCCTCGCCGTCGTCGTGCTGATGCAGGTCGTTTCGGACTCGAACGGCTACAAGACGGTGGACACCGGGCAGGTCGTCGCGGCGATCGACGCGAAGCAGGTCAAGTCGGCGCAGATCACCACAGGTGACTCGAACACCATCAAGATCCAGCTGAAGGACGGCGCCAAGCTGCCCGCCGTGGGCACCGGCAAGCCGCAGTCCGGCAGCAAGTTCCAGGCCTCGTACATCGGCGACCAGGGTGTTGCGATCGCCGACAAGCTGCAGGCCCAGATCAACGACAACGACCAGAGCACGCTCTCCGAGGGCTACACCATCAGCCCGGAGAAGCAGAGCACCCTCGTCAGCCTGCTGCTGTCGATGCTGCCCATTGTGATCATCGTGCTGGTCTTCCTCTTCCTGATGAACCAGATGCAGGGCGGCGGCTCGCGCGTCATGCAGTTCGGCAAGTCGAAGGCGAAGCTGCTCACCAAGGACACCCCGAAGACCACCTTCGCCGACGTCGCGGGCGCCGACGAGGCGGTCGAGGAGCTCCACGAGATCAAGGAGTTCCTCCAGGAGCCGGCCAAGTTCCAGGCGGTCGGCGCCAAGATCCCCAAGGGCGTGCTGCTCTACGGCCCGCCCGGCACCGGCAAGACCCTGCTGGCGCGCGCCGTCGCGGGCGAGGCCGGGGTGCCGTTCTACTCGATCTCCGGCTCGGACTTCGTCGAGATGTTCGTCGGTGTCGGCGCCAGCCGCGTCCGCGACCTCTTCGAGCAGGCCAAGGCGAACGCCCCGGCGATCGTCTTCGTCGACGAGATCGACGCCGTCGGCCGGCACCGCGGCGCGGGCCTCGGCGGCGGTCACGACGAGCGCGAGCAGACCCTCAACCAGCTGCTGGTCGAGATGGACGGCTTCGACGTCAAGGGCGGCGTCATCCTGATCGCCGCCACCAACCGCCCGGACATCCTGGACCCGGCGCTGCTGCGCCCGGGCCGCTTCGACCGCCAGATCGCGGTCGAGCGCCCCGACCTCCAGGGCCGTCTGGACATCCTCAAGGTGCACCAGAAGGGCAAGCCGATCGCGCCCGACGTCGACCTCTCGGCCGTCGCCAAGCGCACCCCCGGCTTCACCGGTGCCGATCTGTCGAACGTCCTGAACGAGGCGGCGCTGCTGACCGCCCGCTCGGACAAGAAGCTGATCGACAACAACATCCTGGACGAGGCGATCGACCGCGTCGTGGCCGGTCCGCAGAAGCGCACGCGGATCATGTCCGACAAGGAGAAGAAGATCACCGCGTACCACGAGGGCGGTCACGCCCTGGTCGCGGCGGCCTGCCAGTACAGCGACCCGGTGCACAAGATCACCATCCTGTCCCGCGGCCGGGCCCTCGGCTACACCATGGTGCTGCCGGACGAGGACAAGTACTCCACCACCCGCAACGAGATGCTCGACCAGCTGGCGTACATGCTGGGCGGGCGCGCGGCGGAGGAGCTGGTCTTCCACGACCCGACCACCGGTGCCTCGAACGACATCGAGAAGGCCACCGCCACCGCGCGGGCCATGGTCACCCAGTACGGCATGACCGAGCGGCTGGGCGCGATCAAGTTCGGCAGCGACAACTCGGAGCCGTTCCTGGGCCGCGAGATGGGTCACCAGCGCGACTACTCGGAAGAGGTCGCCGGGCTGGTCGACGAAGAGGTCAAGAAGCTCATCGAGGCCGCGCACAACGAGGCCTGGGAGATCCTGGTCGAGAACCGCGACGTGCTCGACAACCTCGTTCTGGAGCTCCTGGAGAAGGAGACCCTGAACAAGGAGCAGATCGCCGAGATCTTCGCCCCGATCGTCAAGCGCCCGGCCCGTCCGGCGTGGACCGGCTCCGCCCGCCGGACGCCGTCCACCCGCCCGCCGGTGCAGTCGCCCAAGGAGCTGGCGCTCACCAACGGCGCCACCGCCACCACCGAGTCCGCCCCGGCCGACGTGGTGAAGCTCCCGCCGCTGCCGGTCGACCCGCCCGCCGAGGGCTGACGGGAAGCTCGGACACCCGACGGAATGGATGCCGCGTCACCGGGGTTTGTACCCTGGAGGCGCGGCATCCGTGCTGTTCAACCCTTGTTCGTCAACCAGTTAGCGAGGCCCGCATGATCGACCCGGTGACGCTCGACGGTTCGCCCGCCGTCGGCACCTTCGACCAGAAGCGGGCCGAGAACGCCATCCGCGAACTGCTGCTGGCCGTCGGCGAGGACCCGGACCGCGAGGGCCTGCTGGAGACGCCGGCCCGGGTGGCCCGCGCCTACAAGGAGATATTCGCGGGCCTCTGGCAGGAGCCCGAGGACGTCCTGACCACCACCTTCGACCTCGGCCACGACGAGATGGTGCTGGTCAAGGACATCGAGCTGACCTCGGTCTGCGAACACCACCTGGTGCCCTTCCGGGGCGTCGCGCACGTCGGCTACATCCCGTCCACCAGCGGCAAGATCACCGGCCTCTCCAAGCTGGCCCGGCTGGTCGACGTCTACGCCCGCCGGCCGCAGGTGCAGGAGCGCCTCACCAGCCAGGTCGCCGACGCGCTGATGCGGATCCTGGAGCCGCGCGGGGCGATCGTCGTGGTCGAGTGCGAGCACATGTGCATGTCGATGCGCGGCATCCGCAAGCCCGGCGCCAAGACGATCACCTCTTGCGTGCGCGGCCAGCTGCGCGACCCGGCCACCCGGGCCGAGGCGATGAGCCTGATCATCGGTCGCTGACCGGGTCCCGCTCGGGCTCGTGCCCGCGCTCGGTCTCGGTGTGCGGCGGGGCCGGGGTGCCCAGCGCGTTGCGGCGCGCGGGCATCCTCAGCCGCACCATCCGCCGCCAGCCGTACAGCAGGTCGTACAGGTAGAGCGCGTGCACGCCGGCCGAGACCACGGCCAGCTGCCAGCGCGGCCAGCGCAGGATCCGCGCCATCCGGGACGTCACCGCGAGGCCGACGTCCCGGTGGGTGCGGATCTCGCCGCGGGCGCTGGTCTCCAGCACGTGCCGGATGTACGGCCCGTGGCCCTCGGCGGCCAGCCGCAGCAGCTCCTCGTGGCAGTAGGCGAGGTGGTTGTCCTCGTCGGCCGAGATCAGCCGCATCGCCCGGCCGAGGTCGGGGTTGTCCCCGTACACCTTGACGAGCTGGCGCATCTGCTCGGCCGCGCGCTGCTCGGTGACCCGGCTGTGCGCCAGGTAGGTGATGATCTCGCGGTCGGTCAGCGGGATCCCGCTGGTCAGCCGCTCGTGGGCGAGGCCGACGCCCTGGCGCTCCAGCAGCATGCAGTAGTCGGCCTCGGCGGGCACCTCGACCTTCGGCAGGCCGCGCTTGTGGAGCAGCTGGGTGAAGATCCGGCCGTGTTTGCGCTCGTCGGCGCCGTGCCGGGCGACCTTCGGAGCGAGCACCGGGTCGCGGGTGAGCTCGGTGATCCGCTCGTTCTCCCACCCGCCCTGGTCCTCACCGCCGGCGGCGATGCTGCAGAACAGCTGGTAGGCCTCGTCGTTCCGGTAGATCTGGTCGAAGAGCGATCGGGTGCTGAGCATGGGGCCTCCTGCCCGGATCCGGGACGGCACCGGCCGTCGTTCGGCCGGGGCGGTCGAGATACGTCCCCCGCGGCGGCGGGCGCCGTGCCCGACCCGCCGGTATTCACTCCCCCGGAGGCGTCCGGGGGCCGGGGTCAGCCGAGGTGGTGGCCCATCCACTCCAGCGAGGCGGGCAGCTCGCGCACCCAGCTCTCGAAGTTGTGGCCGCCGTCGTCCAGGTACATCGACTCCGCCTGGAACTGCGGATTGGCGGCGGCGACCTGCTGGGCCAGCTCGACGAACTGGACGGTCTGCGGGTAGTCGGCCTCCTTGCGGGTGGAGACCACCAGCATCGACAGCGGCGGCGCGGGCAGGTTCTGCAGCCGCCAGGCGAGGTCGCTCTGCTCGGCCAGCGCCCTGTCCCCGCCGAACAGGCTGCCGCCGGTGAACTGGTCCTCGTTGACCTTGAAGTCGGCGTGCAGCCCGCCCGCGCTGCCGAAGACGGTCGGGAAGCGCATCGCCAGCCGCAGCGCGCAGCTGCCGCCGGTGGAGTAGCCGAAGACGCCCCAGGAGGCGGGGGAGCGGCCGATCCGGTAGGCGGAGCGCAGCGCGTCGGGGACGTCCTTGGTGAACCAGGTCTCGGTGCGCGGCCCGCCGGTGACGTCCACGCACTCGGTGTTGCGCGGCGGGGCGAGGGTCGGGCGGGCCAGCACCACGATGGCCGGCTGCATCTTCCCGGTGCGCTGGAGCTCCGCCGCGGTCTGGATGACCGGCAGGTCCTTCATCAGGTTGAGCGTGGTGCCGGGGTAGCCGGCGATGGCCAGCATCACCGGGAACCGGGTCAGGCCCAGCTTCGGGTCGAAGTACTCCGGCGGCAGGTAGACGAACATCTGGTCGGACAGTCCGGTCTCCTGGCCGGTGATCCGGACCGACTCGACCTTGCCGACCTCCTCGGGTGCCCCTTTGGGCAGATCCCCGACGCCCTCCATGCCGCCCTCGTCGGTCGGCACCAGGAGGGCGTCGCCGGCCGGGGCGCCGCCCTTGTGGTTCTCGTTGCTGGTGAGGGCGAGCTTGGTGCCGCCGGGGCTCAGCAGGTCGTCCCATGAGGTGTAGAACCCGAAGGAGTTGTTGACGCTGAGTGCCAGCACCGCCAGCACCGAGGCCTGAGTGACGGTCAGCAGGCCGACCCGGCCGAGCACCGGCAGCGGGCGCTGCCGGGCCAGCCTGGGCCAGATCCACAGGGTGGCGACGAGCGCCGCCGATCCCAGGGCAAGCAGCGAGTTCATCAGGGCGTCGCTGGTCAGTTCCATACCGTCGGCCTTCCGGTGGGACACTGTCGGTGCAGGCTTCATCGTCTGGCGGTGCGTCAGCCCCGGCCACCGCGGCTAGGCTGTCCGGACGCCGGGAGGGGCCCGGGAGGCCGACGGCGCGCGTACGCAACCGACGCCCTAAAATGCGGCGTCCACCGTACGTAGGACGCACGCGGGGGCCCGTCGCGCCACGCGGTGAGGGGCTCCGGCACCCACCCCACGGCTCAATTCGCAGTGCCCCCAGGGCGCCGGTTTACCCTTCGTTGCCGGTTCCTTGGTGTGCGTATTGCCTGATGAAGGAAAAGGCATGAAGGTCCATCACGGCTCCCACCCCGGAGTGGCCGGACACCCCGCCGCAGCCTCTACGCTGAATCCCCATGAGCGTTCCCGTGTCCGTTGAGCCGAGCCCCGAGCAGCCGCTGCGCCGTCGCGGCCTGCAGACGCTTCGTACCCAAGCGGCCGCCGTTCCGAGGGCCTGGCTCCCCGGCGCGGTCGGCTACGCCTGTCTGCTGATCGGGCTGGTGGACATCGCCAGCGCGGTGTTCCCCAAGCTGCGGCACACCAAGGTGCACACCTTCGCCGGGCAGCTGCCCGGCGGCACCACCACGCTGGCCGCCGCCGGCACCCTGATGATCGGCCTGCTGCTGGTGCTGCTGGCGCACGCGCTGCGCCGGCGCAAGCGGCGCGCCTGGCGCGCGGTGTGCGTGCTGCTGCCGGTCGGCGCGGCGCTGCACCTGCTGCGCTGGCACCAGCTCGGCCCGGCGGTCATCTCGCTGGTGCTGTTCGCGGTCGTGCTGATCCACCGGCGCGAGTTCTACGCCAAGGCCGACCCGCGCACCCGCTGGCGCGCCGTGGTCAACCTGGTCGTACTGGGCAGCTTCAGCATCGTGCTCGGCCTGCTGATCGTCAGCACCCGGACGAAGTACGAGCTGGGGCACCCCGGCCTGTCCCAGCGGCTGGAGCACGTGGTCTACGGGCTGTTCGGCTTCGAGGGCCCGGTGCACTACAACGCGGACCGGATCGAGGACCTGGTCGGCTACCTGCTCGGCGCGATGGGCCTGATCACCGCCCTCACCACCACCTACCTGGCGCTGCGGCCGGAGAAGCCGAAGCCGGAGCTGACCGCCGAGGACGAGGAGAAGGTCCGCGCGCTGCTGGAGCGGCACGGCGAGCGGGACTCGCTCGGCTACTTCGCGCTGCGCCGGGACAAGAGCGTGCTGTTCTCGCCCACCGGCAAGGCGGCGATCTCCTACCGGGTGGTCTCCGGCGTCATGCTCGCCTCCGGGGACCCGGTCGGCGACGTCGAGGCCTGGCCCGGCGCGATCAAGGTGTTCATGGCGGAGGCCCGCGAGCACGCCTGGGTGCCGGCCGTGATGGGCTGCAGCGAGGTCGGCGGCGAGGTCTGGACCCGCGAGGCGGGGCTGGACGCGCTGGAGCTGGGCGACGAGGCGATCGTCGACACCGCGACCTTCTCGCTGGCCGGGCGGGCCATGCGCAACGTCCGCCAGATGGTCAAGCGGATCGAGCGCAACGGCTACTCCTGCCGGGTCCGCCGGGTCGCCGAGCTGACCCGGGAGGAGAAGCAGCGGATCGCCGACGCCGCCGCCCGCTGGCGCGGCACCGACACCGAGCGCGGCTTCTCGATGGCGCTCGGCCGCTTCGGCGACCCGGGCGACGACGACTGCGTGGTGGTCACCGCCCACAAGGCGCCCGAGGAGGGCGAGGGCGGCGACGACCTCAAGGCCGTGCTGCACTTCGTGCCCTGGGGCGCGGACGGCATCTCGCTGGAGCTGATGCGCCGTGACCGGGCGGCCGACCCGGGCCTCAACGAGCTGCTCATCGTCGCCGCCCTGCAGGCCGTCCCGGCGATGGGGGTGCGCCGGGTGTCGCTCAACTTCGCGATGTTCCGCTCGGCGCTGGCGCGCGGCGAGCGGATCGGCGCCGGGCCGGTGCTGCGGGCCTGGCGCGGGCTGCTGGTGTTCCTGTCGCGCTGGTTCCAGATCGAGTCGCTGTACAAGTTCAACGCGAAGTTCCAGCCGGAGTGGGAGCCCCGGTTCCTGGTCTTCCCGAACAACCGCGACCTGCCGCGGATCGGCTTCGCCGCGATGCAGGCGGAGGCCTTCATCACCCTGGGCATGCCCCGCTTCGGCCGCAAGCCGCAGCGCCAGGGCCTGATGCCGGAGAGCACCCGCCAGGCGGTCGGCGAGGCCGCCTGAGCACCCGTGCGGCAGCGCCGCCGGCCCCCGTCGAGGACGCTCCCCGGCGGGGGCCGGCCGTTTCCCGGGGGTGGGGGCCGGGCGGCCGCGGGGGGCGGTCGGATAATGGGGGTATGAGCAATTCGGTGCCCTTCTCGCTGCCGCCCGGACTGCCGCGGCTGGACCGCTGCGCCGTCATGGGCGTGGTCAACGTGACCCCCGACTCCTTCTCGGACGGCGGGCTGTGGCACGACCCCGCCAAGGCGATCGCCCACGGGCTCGCCCTGCGCGCCCGGGGCGCCGACCTGGTCGACGTCGGCGGCGAGTCCACCCGCCCCGGCTCGCAGCGCGTCCCCGAGGAGGAGGAGCTGCGCCGGGTCGTCCCGGTGGTGCGCGAGCTGGCCGCCGCCGGGGTGGCGGTCTCCGTCGACACCATGCGGGCCTCGGTGGCCGAGCGGGCCGTCGAGGCGGGCGCGCTGGTCGTCAACGACGTCTCCGGCGGCCTGGCCGACCCGGCGATGGCCCGGGTGGTGGCGGAGACCGGCGCGCCGTTCGTGGTGATGCACTGGCGCGGGCAGTCCGCCGACATGGACCGGCTGGCCGTCTACGACGACGTGGTCGCCGACGTGGTGGGCGAGCTGGGCGCCCGGGTCGAGGCGCTGCTGGCCGCCGGCGTCAAGGAGGACCAGCTGATCCTCGACCCGGGGCTCGGCTTCGCCAAGACCTCCGCGCACAACTGGGCGCTGCTCGGCCGGCTCGACGCGCTCACCGCGCTCGGCCGGCCCGTCCTGGTCGCCGCATCGCGCAAGCGGTTCCTGGGTACGCTGCTCGCCGACCCGGAAACCGGGGAGCTGCGCCCGGCGCGGGAGCGCGACGACGCGACCGCCGCGGTGTCGGTGCTGTCGGCCCGGGCCGGCGCGTGGGCGGTGCGGGTGCACGACGTGTCCGGCACGGCGGACGCCGTCCGGGTCGTCGCGGCCTGGCAGCGTGCGGCCGGGCAGGGGTGAGCGGTAGGCGAAGACGGGAGGGTCATGGCGGGTGACGGCAGGTTGAGCGGGGAGACGGCGGGCCGACGGGCCGGCGGCGCGGACCGCGAGGCGGTCCTGGCCGCCAACCGGGCGCTCTACGAGGCGCTGGAGACCGGCGACCTCGCGGCGGTCGAGGACGCCTGGCTGGGCGCCGGCGAGGCGGACGACAAGGGGGGCGTGGTCTGCGTCCACCCGGGGTGGCCGGTGCTGCGCGGGCGGGCCCAGGTGACCCGTTCGTACATGCTGATCATGGCGAACACCGAGTACATCCAGTTCATCCTCACCGACGAGGAGGCGGAGGTGCACGGCGATGTGGCCCTTGTCACGTGCACCGAGAACATCCTTTCCGGCGGCGAGGCCGAACAGGAGGGCGAGCTCGGGCCGCTGGTCGGCGGAAAGGTCGTGTCGACCAATCTCTTCCGGCGCACTCCGGCCGGGTGGAAACTGTGGTCGCACCACGGTTCACCCGTTCTGACCAGCGCCGACGAGGACGACGAGGACTGATTCCGGGCCCCGGCGGGAAATCGCGGGAAAACGTCACCGGCCGGCGGCCGGGGAATTCCCGGCAGGTCACCGAACGTTCACGTCAATCGCCATTCCGGTGCGCGTGGCGACGGTTCGTGCCGGGTAGGACGGTCGGGTGTTGTCGGCGCGCGCGGGTAGATTCGAAAAGGTCAGCGGCGGGCGCGACGTCCGTCTCCGCCCTGTTCGCCTCCCTCCTCCGGGGCGGGGCCCGTCCGACTGGGAGCAGTGATTCGTTTGCTGGACCGCGTCACCCTGCGGGGCCTGCGCGCCCGTGGCCACCACGGCGTCTTCGAGCGCGAGCGGGCCGAGGGCCAGACCTTCGTGGTCGACCTGGTGCTGTACCTGGACACCCGCCCGGCCGCCGCGAGCGACGACCTGACCCGCACGGCGCACTACGGCATGGTGGCCGAGGAGGTCACCGCGATCATCGCCGGCGAGCCGGTCGAGCTGATCGAGACCCTGGCCCAGCGGATCGCGGACCAGTGCCTGAAGCACGAGCCGGTGGAGGAGGTCGAGGTGACCGTGCACAAGCCGGACGCCCCGATCACCGTGCCGTTCGACGACGTGACCGTGACCATCCACCGGACCCGCGGATGACCCGCACCGTCCGTCCGGTGCCCGCCGCAGCGCCCGTCCCAGCCCGAGGGGAAGTCCGATGACCACAAGTGACCCGACCGCCGCGCCGAGCGCCTTCGACCTGGAGCAGCGGGTGGACTCGGTGGACACCACCCTGCACAGCCAGCGCTTCGCCGTGATCGCCCTCGGCTCCAACCTCGGCAACCGCCTGGACACCCTCCAGGGGGCCGTGGACGCCCTCGCCGACACGCCCGGGCTCAAGATCAAGGCCGTCTCCGCGGTGTACGAGACGGAGGCCGTGGGCGGCCCCGCCGAGCAGCCCGCCTACTACAACGCGGTCGTGGTGCTGCGCACCTCGCTGCCGCCGCGCGACCTGCTGGAGCGCGGCAACGCGATCGAGGACGCCTTCGGCCGGGTGCGCACCGTGCACTGGGGCCCGCGCACCCTGGACGTCGACATCCTGGCCTACGAGGGCGTCGTCAGCGAGGACCCCCAGCTGCTGCTGCCGCACCCGCGCTCGCACGAGCGGGCCTTCGTGCTCGCCCCGTGGCTGGACGCCCAGCCGGACGCCGAGCTGCCCGGGCACGGGCCGGTGTCCGGGCTGCTGGAGGCGCTCGGCGGCCCGGACGCCCAGGGCGTGCGGCGGCGCGACGACATCCGGCTGACGCTGCCGGAGTAGGCCCCGCCGCCGCTGTTCGCGGACGGCCCCGTCCGCGCGGGCCGGGAACTCGTGCGGGGCCGCCGGCCGTACCCATGGGTGTCCGCCCCGGTCCGGGACCCCTCGGGCCGGGGCCCGGTACGGTGGCCTGACGCCGTCGTACCCGCCGCCCGGGAAAGGACCTCGTCCGAGTGAAGCTGCTTCGCCTCCGTCTGCTGATCGGCATCACGGCCGCCACGACGGCGCTGTCCTGGGCCGGCGCCAAGCTGTGGGCCTCCCTGGACACGCTGCCCGCGGTGCCGGGCGCGGCGCCGGTGGTGCTGGCCGCGGTGGCGGTGATCCTGCTCGCGACCGCGCTCTCGCTGCGCTCGCGGCTGAAGGCGGCGCGCGAGCGGCAGCCCGGGGCGAAGCGGGTGGACCCGCTGGGCGCGGCCCGGGCGGTGGTGCTCGGGCAGGCCAGCGCGCTGGTCTCGGCGGTGGTCACCGGGATCTACGCGGGCGCCGGGATCTACCTGCTGGGCGAGCTGGACGTGCCGGCCCGCAAGGACCAGGCAATCACCGCGGGCTTCGCGGTCCTGGCCGGCGCGGCCGTGATCGCGGCGGCGCTCTGGCTGCAGCACGTCTGCCGGCTGCCGGAGAACCACGACGACCCCGGTGGCCACGGGCCGGCGGCCACGCATCGCTGACCAGTGCTTTTCCGGTGATCTTGCGTGATTTTCCGGATGCGTCCGGTAAAGCCGGTGCGGTGTCAAGGGCCGAACCGGACCCTGGGCTGACACGGCCCCAATTCGCACGCTAGTTTCTTGAGCATGTCTCGCGGACGCCACCGTCATTCCTCCGTCCTCGGCCGGGTCTTTCCCCCCACCGCCGCCGGCGTGCTCATCGTCGCCGCGCTGGGGGCGTTGCTTTTCAGTCAGGACACCGTGCTGGTCCGTTCGGTGGGCGCGGCCGCGGTGCTCGCCACGCTCGGGTTCGCCGTCCTGCTGCGTCAGCGCGACCGGGCCGCGCGGGCGGCGGCCGAGGTCTCCGCGGCGCAGCGGCTGCGGTCCGAGGAGCGCTTCGAGGAGCAGCTCGCCGAGGCCGAGTACGCGGCCGAGGTGGCCGAGGAGCGGGCGACCCGGTTCGGACGGCGGCTGACCGCCGAGAAGTCCCGGCTGGCGAAGGCCGAGACGGAGATCGCCCGGCTGCTCAAGGAACGCGCGGTGACGGTCGCCGAGCAGGCGCTCAAGGAGGCCGAGGCGGCCCAGCGGGCGCTCGCCGCGAGCCGGCCCAAGCACCCGGCCAGCCCGGCCGCGTACGTCCGCGCCGCGGCCGTGCTGCGGCAGCTGGAGCGGCGCGCCGCGCAGCAGCAGGCGCAGCGGGAGCAGGACGCCCGGCGGGAGGCGGAGCGTGCGGCGGGCGCGGAGGTCGCGCTGCGCGCGCGGACGGCGCCCGCGACGACGTCCGCGTCGGCGCCCCGGCGGGTCACGACGGCGGTTCCGGCGCCGGCCGCGCCCTCGGTGCCCGAGCCCGGTGCGGCGCCCTCCGCGGCCGCTCCGGACGCCCCCGCGGCCCCGGTGCGGCCGGTGCTGACGGCGACCGTCGGGCAGCTCGGCGGGGCTCCCGCCGGGCCGGCCACGCCGGCCGTGCGGCCGGCCGAGCGGCAGCGTCCGCGCCCGGCGGCCGCCCCGGCCGCGCGCCCGCAGGGCTTCAGCTTCTTCGGCCGGGGCTCCGGCGCGGCGGTCCGCGCGGCGGCGCCGTCGCCGGCCGTGCGCAGCGTCGCCGAGCTCGGCGAGCGGGCGGACCTGGCGGACGTGGTCGGCGACGAGGCGGTCGCGGCCCAGGCGCTGGAGCAGACCCGGGAGCAGGAGCGGGCCTCGGCGCAGGCGGCGGCGGAGACCCGGCTGCTGCCGCAGGTCGGCGAGGACGCCCCCGAGGTGGTCGACCTGACCCCGCACGACGAGACCGAGCAGATCGAGGTCCCCGAACTGCGCGCCTCGCGCTAGGAGGCGCCCCCGCCGCGCCCCGCCGCGCGCCGTGGCAGCGCGCGGGTGCGGCGGGCCCGGGAACGGCGCGGCGCCCGCCCCGCCGGGTGGCGGGACGGGCGCCGGACGGCCCGCGGGTGCGGGAGCGTCAGATCTGCACGCCGAAGTCCTGGGCGATGCCGGCCAGGCCGGAGGCGTAGCCCTGGCCGACCGCGCGGAACTTCCACTCGGCGCCGTTGCGGTAGAGCTCGCCGAAGATCATGGCGGTCTCGGTGGCGGCGTCCTCGGAGAGGTCGTAGCGGGCGATCTCGGCACCGCCGGCGGAGTTCACCACGCGGATGTAGGCGTTGCGGACCTGGCCGAAGTTCTGCGACCGGGCGACGGCGTCGTAGATCGAGACCGGGAAGGTGATCCGGGCGGCCTCGGCCGGCAGCGAGGCGAGGTTGACGTTGATCGCCTCGTCGTCGCCGGCGCCCTCGCCGGTGCGGTTGTCACCGGTGTGGACGACGGTGTTGTCCGGCGTGCTGGTGTTGTTGAAGAAGACGAAGTGGCTGTTGGACAGCACCTTGCCGTCCGCGTTCAGCACGATCGCGCTGGCGTCCAGGTCGAACTCGGCACCGGTCGTGGTGCGGACGTCCCAGCCGAGGCCGACGGTGACCGCGGTCAGGCCGGGGGCCTCCTTGGTCAGCGAGACGTTGCCACCCTTGGAGAGGCTCACTGGCATGGTGTGTGCTGTCCCTTCGATTTGCTTGTTGCCGGGGATAACGCGGGAACCTCCGGGGATGGTTCCGCGCGGCCGGTCCTTTTCCGCCGCCGGCACGGCTGGGGTGTTCCCCCGTCAGACCCGCCGGAACCGGCCCTGGAGTTCCCAGACCACCGGATTGTCCGCGAGGTCCGGGTGCATGTCGAAGAGGTCGGCGAGCGTGTCCTGGAGGAAGTCGCGGGCCTCCCGGCGCAGGTCGCCGTGGCGCACCACGGCGGGCGGCTCGTCGGGGAGCCAGGTGGCGGTGATCTCGACCCAGTTGAAGCGGCGGGCGAACCGCAGCAGCTCGGTGTTCTGGGTGAAGTCGAGGTCGGCGCTCTGCACCCGGGCCGCGCGGGCGCCGGCCGGGTCGCGGTCGAGTTCCTCGACGATGTCGCAGAGCGCCCAGGCGAAGTCCAGCACCGGGACCCAGCCCCAGGCCGTGGACAGTCCGGCGCCCTCGGCGTCGAGGTAGACGTCGCCGCAGAACAGGTCGTACCGCAGCTCCCGCGCGCCCGCGGTCCGGTAGTCGGTCTGCGGGGGGTCGGGGAAACGGTTGGAGAGGGAGTAGCCGAGCTCGATCACACCGGACATTGTCGCGGCAGACCGGTCCTGGCCGGATAACCGGGTGACCGGCGCGGCCCGGCGCGGGATGATGGGCGCATGCCCGAGCCCATCCGCGTACGGGGGTCGGTGGTCGTCCCGGACGCCGAGCTCGTCTGGCGCTTCTCGCGTTCCTCCGGCCCCGGCGGCCAGCACGTCAACACCTCCGACACCCAGGTCGAGCTGCGCTACGACCTGGCGGCCTCCGCCGCGCTGCCCGAGGTGTGGAAGCAGCGCGCCCTGGAGCGGCTGGCGGGCCGGCTGGTGGACGGGCGGGTGCTGGTGGTCCGGGCCTCCGAGCACCGCTCGCAGTGGCGCAACCGGGAGGTCGCCGCGGCCCGGCTGGCGTCGCTGCTCGGCGAGGCGACCGCGCCGCCGCCGAAGGCGCGCCGGGCGACCCGGCCGAGCCGGGGCATGGTCGAGCGGCGGCTCAGCAACAAGCGGCACCGTTCCGAGCTGAAGCAGGGGCGGCGCGCTCCGCGCGGGGAGCAGTAGGGCGCGTCCTGACGCCCGGGGCGCCGGTTCAGCCCAGGGTGCGGTAGCCGCCGCGGAAGTACAGCAGCGGACGGCCGCCCGGGTCGGGCACGGTGGCCTCCAGCACGCGGCCGAGCAGCAGGGTGTGGTCACCCGCGGCCATCCGCTGTTCGGTGCGGCACTCCACGGTGGCGAGCGCGCCGTCGATCAGCGGGGCGCCGCTGTGCGGGCCGCGGTGGTGCGGGGCGTCGGCGAACAGCAGCCGGTCGCTGAGCCGGCCCTTCATGGCGAACCGCGAGCCGAGTGCCTTCTGGCCCTCCGACAGCAGGGAGACCGCCCAGGTGTCGGCCCGGCCGAGCACCTCGTCCATCCGGGAGTCCTCCCGGACGGAGATCAGGACCAGCGGCGGTTCCAGCGACACGGAGAGGAAGGACGTGGCGGTCATGCCGACGTCCTCCCCGTCGTCCGGGTCGTGGACGGTCACCAGGCTCACACCGGCGGCGAGCTGGGAGAGCGCCGCCCGGAACTCGTCGGGGGTCGCTTGGGTGGCAGCTTCGGGCTGCGGGGACGGGTACACGTACCGCACGGTAGCCCGCGACCGGGGGCGGCGACATCGGGCCCTGGTCGTAGGACCAGCGGCGCAGCACCGCTCGGCCCCCCGGGGCGGCGGAAAGGTTACGGTCCGCGCCCGCTCTCACCCGCAGGAGTGAAGGGGAGGGCCTGCCGGCGGTCAGGCGCTACAGCGCGCGGCCAATGCGACCGACCACGGGAAATGTTCCGATGGGCGGTGATGTCCCGGTATGGGACGGATGAACTGATTAAGGGCGCATTAGTGTTGTGTGATTTAAGTCACAAGTGCTGACCTATTGCTGACCGAGCGTGCCGAACGCTGTGCTCCCTGTGATTCAGTTCTTCTGGCAATCGGACGATAACCAATCAAGACCTATCCGAAGCAGCCGGGGAGCCCCCGCATGGAAGCCGAGTCGGAGCCGTACGTCCGTCTCGCGACCCTCCGCACCTTGCACCGGGTCGTGGCGGACCTCAACGCTGCCCGCAGCCTGGCGGGCACGCTGCAGGCCGTGGTCGAGGGCGCGGTGCACGGACTCGGTTTCGACGCCGCCGCGGTCAGCCTGGTGCGGCCGGACGGCGACCTCGTGGTGGCGGCCGTCTGGGAGCTGGAGGAGAGCGCCATGGGCGGCCCCTCCGTCCTGCTCGGCCAGGTCGGCTCCCGCGAGTCCTGGGACCGGCTGCTCGGCGTCAGCGACCACTGGGGCACCCTGCGCTTCCTCCCCTACGACCGCGGCTGGGCGGTGGCCAGCGACATCCCGCGCTGGATCGGGGACGGCCCGATGCCCGTCTACGCCAACGACTGGCACCCCGCCGACGGTCTGCTCGCCCCGATGTACAGCGCCGGCGGCGACCTGCTCGGCGTCCTCTCGGTGGACCGCCCGCGCAGCGGCAAGCGGCCCGGCGCCTGGACCCGCGAGGCCCTGGAGATGTTCTCCCTGCAGGCCTCCATCGCGATCGGCAACGCCCGGCTGCGCGCCGAGATGCAACGGGCGCTGGCCCGCCTGGAGAAGGAGCAGCAGGCCCTGCGGGCCAGCGAGGAGAGCTTCCGCCAGGCCTTCGAGTACGCCCCCAGCGGGATGGCCATCACCGAACTGCACGGCGCCGGCCGGGGCCAGCTGACCCGGGTCAACGACGCGCTCTGTCGACTGCTCGGCCGCCCCCGGGCGGTGCTGCGCCAGCAGAGCTTCGCCGACCTGGTCCACCCGGACGACCGGGCACTGCTGGAGCGCACCAGCGCCGAGAGCGGCCGGGCGGAACTGCGACTCTCCCGCCGGGACGGCGGATACCAGTGGGTGTGCCTGCGGAACTCGATCGTGGCGGACGCCGCCGAGGGGCCGAGCTTCCTGCTCACCCACGTCGAGGACATCGAGGACCGCAAGCGGCACGAGCTCCAGCTCGCCCACCGGGCCAGCCACGACGCCCTCACCGGGCTGCCGAACGGCGCCGAGCTCAAGGCGCGGCTCGGGCGCCGGCTCTGCGGGCAGCCGCAGGCGCCCGCCGCCGCCGGGCACCAGGGCGCGCCGGGCGGGACCGGCTACGGCGGCACGGGGTACGGCGACACCGGCTACGGGAGCACCGGGTACGGCGCCGGGGGCCCGGAGGACGGGTTCGCGGGGTACCCGGAGAGCCTGTTCGGCGACCCCCACCGCCCGGGCGACGGCTTCGGCGGCCCGGAGCCGGGGCGCGGCCAGGGCCCGCCGGACGGGTACCCGGTGCCCGCCGCCGACGGCCAGCCGGCCGGGGCGAACGGGTACGGCGAGCACGTGCACGCGGTGGTCCCGGCCGACCACGGCCCGGGCGGCGAGCCGTGGTCCGGCCCGTTCCGCTCCGGCAGCGCGGCCGCCGCCGTCGAGAAAGGGCTCGCGGTGCTCTTCTGCGACCTCGACGGCTTCAAGTCGATCAACGACCGGTTCGGCCACAACGCCGGTGACGCCGTCCTGGTCGAGGTGGCCCGCCGGCTCAGCGCGGCCGTGCGCGACGGCGACACGGTGGCCCGGCTCGGCGGCGACGAGTTCGTGGTGCTCGCCGACGGCATCGGCCGCGACGAGGCGAAGGACCTCGCCCACCGGCTGCGCAACGCGATCATCCCGCCGATGCGGATCGACGGCCGGGGGATGCGGGTCGGCGTGAGCCTCGGCATCGGCTGGGCCGGCTGCGGGATGAGCATCGAGGAGGTCCTGCACACCGCGGACGAGCGGATGTACGACGAGAAGCGGGCCCGCGGCGGCGCGGTGCGCGGGGCCCGCGGCGAGCGTTCGCACCGGCGGGCGGGCTAGGGACCCGCCCTCGCGGAGGCTGGGGACCCGCCCTCGCGGAGGCGGGGCCGGGCGGGGGCTACTCGCCGGTTGTCAAGGGGTCTTTCCGGGGCGTCCGGGGCGGCAGGTAGGGTTCCGGGGTACGAGCGACCACGACCAGCGCCGGCGGCACGGCAGCCCGGCGGCGCGACCGCGATGGGGGAGTTGACCACCGTGACCACCGCCGGCAGCAGCGGAGCGCCCCAGGGCCCGGAGGACGGCGCCCCGCAGGACGACGATCCCTTCGGCTACCTCTACCGTCCGGCCGACGGCGGCTCCGGTCAGCAGGCCGAGCCGCAGCAGGGCGTGCCGCGCACGTCCTACAGCCGCCCGATGGAGGTCGGCCGCGCCCAGTACGGCCAGCCGCCGCGACCGCAGCAGCCCTACCCGCCGCAGCCGGGCTACCCGCAGGCCCCGCCGCCGCAGCCGTACCCGCCGCAGGGCGACTTCGGCGCCGCCCCGACCCAGCAGGCCCGCTACGCCGAGCACTCCCGCCCGCAGCCGGGCGAGGAGCGGCCGCCGAGCGGCGGCCGGGGCAAGGGCGCGGTGATCGGTGCGGTCGCCGTGGTCGCGGCGATCGCGATCGGCGCAGGCATCGCCCTGTCCGGGGACCCGGACAAGGACCCGGACAAGGAGGCCAAGGGCGGCACCACCACGGCGAGCGCCCCGGCGGCCCCGGGCGGCGCCACCGCGAGCGCCGACCCGACGAGCGCCGCCGCGTCGGCCACCCCCTCGGCGACCGCCTCGGGCGGGCTGGGGCCGGTGGACGCCAGTCAGCTGCAGGGGCAGAACGCGCCGTCGGCGAACACCGTCAAGGGCACCAAGTCGGCCGACGGCAGCTACCTGACGCTCAACCCGGGCGGCACGGTCACCTGGACCGGTGACCTGGCGGCGGCCGGGACGTACAAGTTCACCGTGCACTACAACAACCCGGGCGCCGACGTGCGGGCGACGACGGCGGTGAACGGCAAGGACTGGCCGGGCGGCGCGAACTTCAAGAACTACTCGCCGGGCAAGGAGCCCGCCTCGTCCTGGTTCAACACCTACATAACCCCGCCGATGCAGGCCGGCACGAACACCATCGTGATCTCGCTGCCGCCGGGCAGCGGCACGATCCTGATCGACCAGGTGCTGCTGGAAGCGGCGTAGCCCCCGCAGCGCGACGGCCGCCCGTTCCCCGAGGGGAGCGGGCGGCCGTGTCGTGCGCGGGCCGCGCCGGTCAGCCGGCCGCGAGCGGGGCGAAGCGGTCGCCGCCGGTGATCCACTCGCCGCGGCGCATCACGGCGACCAGGTCGTAGGTCGTGGAGTCGACGACCGCGAGGTCGGCGGACTTGCCGGGCTCCAGGCTGCCGATCCGGTCGGCGAGGCCGAGCAGCCGGGCCGGGACGGTGGAGAGCGACTCGACGGCCTGGTTGAGGCTGAGGCCGTTGATGGTGACCGAGCGCTTGAACGCCACGTCCAGGGTGAGCGTCGAGCCGGCGATCGCGCCGCCCTCGACCAGGCGGGCGACGCCGTCCTTGACCTCGACCTGGAGCGGGCCGAGCGGGTAGAGGCCGTCGCCCATGCCGGCCGCGCCCATGGCGTCGGTGATGAGGGCGACCCGGGAGGCGCCGGCGGTGCCGTAGGCGAGGTCGAGCACGGACGGGTGCAGGTGCACGCCGTCGTTGATCAGCTCGACGGTGACCCGCTCGTCCTCCAGCAGCGCCACGATCGGGCCGGGCGCGCGGTGGGCGATGCCCGGCATGGCGTTGAACAGGTGGGTGGCGACGGTGGCGCCGGCCTCGATGGCCTCCAGCGTCTTGGCGTAGTCCGAGTCGGTGTGGCCGACGGCGGCGATCACGCCGAGGTCGGCGAGCATCCGCACGGAGTCCAGGCCGCCGGGCAGCTCGGGCGCCAGGGTGACCATCCTGGCCTGCCCGCGGGCGGCGTCGACCAGCTTGCGCACCAGCGCCGGGTCGGGGTCGCGCAGCAGGTCCGGGCGGTGGGCGCCGCAGCGGTTGTGCGAGATGAACGGGCCCTCGAAGTGGATGCCGGCGAGGACGCCGTCCTCGACGAGCTCGGAGAGCACGGCCGCCTGGCGGGCCAGGTCGTCGATCTCGCCGGTCACGGTGGAGGCGACCGTGGTGGTGGTGCCGTGCTCCAGGTGGGTGCGGGCGACCTGGAGGGCCTCCTCGGCGATGCCGGAGGAGTAGGACGCGCCGCCGCCGCCGTGCACGTGCAGGTCGACGAAGCCGGGGACCACGGTGTAGCCGGTGAGGTCGAGGTCGCCGGGCGTGGCGGAGCCGCCCAGACCGGCGATCCGGTCGCCCTCGACGGCGAGGCGGTCACCCTCGACGACGCCTCCGGGCAGGACCAGCCGGGCGCCGGTCAGTGCGAGTCGGTCCGCGGTCACGCGGTCACCTCCATGGAGAGCAGATCCCAGGCGAGCAGGCCCGCGCCCAGTGACGCGGCGGTGTCTTTGAGCATGGCGGGAACGACCTCGGGGGGCATCTGGAAGGTCAGCCGCTCGGTGACCGCCGCCCGCAGCGGGGTGAAGAGGGTGTCCCCGGCCTCGGCGAGGCCGCCGCCGACGATGACCCGGGACGGGTCGAGCAGGCTCTGGGCGAGGACGATGCCGTCGGCCAGGGCCTCCACGGCGTTCTGCCAGACCGCGATCGCGCGAGGGTCCCCGGCGTCCACCGCGACGGCGCAGGATGCCGCGTCGGCGTCGGGGTCGCCCACGGCCTCGGCCCAGGCGCGGGAGACGGCGGAGGCGGAGGCGAGGGTCTCCAGGCAGCCGCGGGCGCCGCAGCCGCACTGCGGTCCGCCGGGGCGGACCACCACGTGGCCGATCTCGCCGCCGTAGCCGTGGGCGCCCGCCTCGATCCGGCCGTCGATGCCGATGGCGCCGGCGATGCCGGTGCCGAGGGCGATGAACAGGAAGCGCCCGACACCCCGGCCGCCGCCGAGCCGGCCCTCGGCGAGGCCGCCGGAACGCACGTCGTGGCCCAGGGCGACCGGCATCGCGCCGCCGTCCGGGCCGGCCAGGCGCTCGCCCAGCAGCTTGCGCAGCGGGAGGTCGCGCCAGCCGATGTTGGCGGAGAAGACCGCGATGCCGTGCTTCTCGTCGATCGTCCCCGGGACGGCGACACCCGCCGCGAGGGGCGCGGCGCCGAAGCGGCTGCGGCCTTCGTCCGCCAGGTCGGCGGCGAAGTCGAGGATGGCGGTGACCACGGCGTCCGTGCCGTGCTCCCGCCCGGTCGGGCGGCGTGCTTCGAACAGCACGGAGCCGTCCTGGGCGAGCAGCGCGGCTTTCATGCCGGTGCCCCCCACATCGAGTGCGATGACGTGCTTCACGGAGGACAGTTTCCCTTGACCGGGTCTAAGAGGTCTAGTCCAGTTGTCGGATTGGTCTGGTCCAAAGGGGTGAGCTTTGTCGCAGAAGCGTGTGGTGTGCGGCACTTTGCACGAGCCCCTCGACGGACCCCCGGGCGGGGGCGGGACGGTTCTGGCGGGTCGGATCCGCGGATCTGTTGCGCGCTGCGCAACAAATCCCGCACTTCGATAACTACCCGGCGTTCCGGGGTCGGAGGTGTGGACCACCGTGCGCCCGGTTTGGCACCCTTGCGGCCTTCCCCCGGCCGGATCCCCCTGCATCCGGTCCGTTCCACCCCCAGGATCCCCCTCGAAGGCGGTACCCGCGTTGGACAGGCGCGCCCAGGTCCCCACCCGGTTGTTCGGCGTCGCGTTGGCCGGAGCCCTGGCCGGAGCACTGGTGCTCACCGGCTGCGGCGGCCAGGACGACGGCCCGGTCACCCTCAGGCTGGTCGCCGCCGACTACGGCGAGAGCGCGGACACCGGCTCCAAGCTGTACTGGGACGACCTCGCCCGCCGCTTCGAGGCCGCCAACCCGGGCATCAAGGTGGACGTCGAGGTGGCGAGCTGGACCGACATCGGCAAACGGGTCGACGAGCTGGTGAAGAGCGGCAAGTCCCCCGACCTGCTGCAGACCGGCGGCTTCGCCGACCAGGTCGCCGCCGACCGGCTGTACCCGGCCTCGGAGGTGCTCTCCCTGGACACCCAGGCCAACATCATCGAGTCGTTCTCGCACGCGGGGCAGGTGCTCGGCACGCAGTACGGCATCCCGTTCGTCTCCTCCTCCCGGGTGCTCTTCTACAACAAGTCGGTCTTCCAGAAGGCCGGCATCACCCAGCCGCCGGCCACCTGGAACGAGCTCAAGCAGGCCGCCGAGAAGATCAGGGCCAAGGTCCCGGGCGTCCTGCCGTACGGGCTGCCGCTCGGGCCCGAGGAGGCGCCGGCCGAGTCGATGCTCTGGACGCTGAGCGGCGGCGGCAGCCTCTCCGACGACGTCGGCAACTACACCATCGACAGCACCCAGAACCAGGCCACCTTCAATTGGCTGAAGACCAATCTGGTGGCCACCGGTCTGACCTACCCCGAGCCCGGCAAGGTGAACCGCACCCCGGTGTTCAGCGACTTCGCGGCCGGCAAGGTGGCGATGCTCAACGGGCACCCGACGCTGCTGCGGATGGCCACCAACGGCAAGATCGACTTCGGTACGGCGCCGATCCCGCGGAAGGACGGCCTGGCCAAGACCGGCAGCCTCGGGGTGGCCGACTGGATGATGGCGTTCAAGGCCAACGGCCACAAGAACGAGATCCGCCGGTTCCTGTCCTTCGTCTACACCAAGGACAACCAGCTCAGGTTCGACGAGACCTACAACCTGCTGCCGGTCACCCAGGACGCCTTCGACGCGATGACCCGGGACCCGAAGCACGAGGACCTCAAGCAGTTCGCGGCCGGCCTGGCCAACGCCAGCTTCTACCCGTTCGGCGACCCGGCCTGGGCGGAGGTCTCCAACCGCATCAAGGCCGGCATCGGAGCGGCGGTCACCGGTGACGCCAAGCCGGTGCTGGAGGACCTCCAGCAGGCGGCGGTGAAGGAGGCGGCCCGGATCCGCAAGTGAATCCGGGCCGGGCGGGCGCCGGCGGGCGCGAGCGTCAGTGGGTGACCGTGTAGACCTTGCGGAGCGTCTCGTGGACGGTCCAGGTGGTGCGGTCGCCCGCCCGCAGCACCCCGCAGTCGCCCGGGCCGAGCTCCAGCACCGGGCCGCCGTCGACCACGACGGTGGCCCGGCCGCTCAGCACCACGAACACCTCGTCCGCCTCGACGTCGGTGGCCACCCCCGGCGTGATCTGCCAGATGCCGCTCTCCCCGGTGGCGGACCCGGCGAGCACCAGGCCGGACACCTCGGGGGTGCCGGAGACGATCTGCGCCGGGTCGAGCGGGTCGGGGACGAGCTCGGCGCTCGGGACGTGCAGGGCGAAGGCGGCGGGCGGGATGCTGGTCATGGGGGTGACGCTAGCCGCCGGGCCGGGGCGGCACAGGCCGCAGAGTGTGTCGGGTCCGCGGGGGAGAATGACACTCCGTAGCGATGGACGGAGGTGGGCCCCGATGGGCGCGGACGACGAGACGGCACCGGAACCGGCTGCGCCCGGGGCCCTGGACGAGCGGGACCGGGCCGTCCTGGAGCTGGAGGGCCGCTCCTGGCGGACGGCCGGCGCCAAGGAGCGCGCCGTCCGGGAGGAGCTGGGGCTCTCCAGCACCCGGTACTACCAGCTGCTGAACGCACTGCTGGACCGGCCGGAGGCGCTGGCGCACGCCCCGGTCCTGGTCAACCGGCTGCGCCGGGTCCGCGACACCCGCCGGGCGGCGCGCCAGGCCCACCGGCCCGGCGGACCCGGTCCGGCGTCCGGCGGGTGACCCCCGGCCGGGCCGGGTACGGTGCCAGGCATGGGCCTTGCCGACATGACGCGACCGCTGACGGATGCCGGGCGCGCGGGGCTGGCGGCGGTGCTCGCCGCGCCCCGCGACGCCGTGATCGCCCTCGACTTCGACGGGACGCTCGCCCCGATCGTCCCCGACCCGAGCCGGGCCCGGGCGCACCCGGGCGTGGTGCCCGCGCTGCGCGTGCTGGCGCCGCGGGTCGGCGCGGTGGCGGTGGTCACCGGCCGCCCGGCCGCGCTGGCCGTGGAGTACGGCGGGCTCGCCGGGCTCGACGGGGTGGTGGTGCTCGGGCACTACGGCGCGGAGCGCTGGGAGGCCGGTGAGCTGACCGCGCCGCCGCCGCACCCGGGCGTCGACGCGGTGCGCGGGCGGCTGCCGCAGGTGCTGGCGGCGCTCGGCGCGCCGGACGGCACCTCGGTGGAGGACAAGGGCCGCTCGGTGGCCGTGCACACCCGGCGCACGGCCGAGCCGGCCGCCGCCTTCGAGCTGCTGCGCGGGCCGATGGAGGCGCTGGCCGGTGAGCACGGACTGGTGGTGGAACCGGGCCGGATGGTGCTGGAGCTGCGGCCGCCGGGCGTGGACAAGGGCGCGGCGCTGACCGGGCTGCTGCGGGAGCGCGGCGCCCGCTCGGTGCTCTACGCGGGCGACGACCTCGGGGACGTCCCGGCCTTCGCGGCGGTGGAGAAGCTGCGCGGGGAGGGCCTGGCCGGGCTGCTGGTGTGCAGCGGCACGGTGGGCGACGCGCCGGACGCGCCGGTGCGCGAGCTCGCCGACCGGGCGGACCTGGTGGTCCCGGGCCCGGCCGGCGTGGTGGAACTGCTCGGCGCGCTGGGGGAGGAGCTCAGCGCAGGGCGTTGAGCTGGTCGAGGAACCACTGCTGGGGCGGCAGCGCGGTCGCGGCGGCGGCCAGCCGCTTGGTGCGGTCGGCGCGTTCGCCGGCCGCCATGGTGAGCCCGGCGTGCAGCGCCTCGGCGGTGGCCACGATGTCGTACGGGTTGACGCTCAGCGCGTCCTCGCCGAGTTCGGCGTGGGCGCCGGCCTCCCGGGACAGCACGAGCGCGCAGCCCCGGTCGGAGACCACCGGGACCTCCTTGGCGACCAGGTTCATGCCGTCCCTGATCGGGTTGACCAGGGCGACGTCGGCCATCCGGTAGGCGGCCAGCGAGCGCGGGAAGTCGTCGTCGACGTGCAGGACCAGCGGCGTCCAGTCCGGCGTGCGGAACTCCGCGTCGATCTCGGCGGCGAGCGCCCGCACCTGGTCGGTGTAGGCCCGGTACTCGGCGAGGTCGGTGCGGGACGGGTAGGCGAAGGCGATGTGCACCACCCGGTCGTGCCACTCGGGGCGGGTGCGCAGCAGGTGCCGGTAGGCCAGGAAGCCGCGGACGATGTTCTTGCTCAGCTCCGTGCGGTCGACCCGGACGACGGTCTGCCGCTCGCCGACGGTGGCGCGCAGGGCGGCGAGCCGCTCGTCGACGTCGGGGCGGTGGGCGCGCTCGCGCAGGAAGTCGGCGTCGGCGCCGAGGCCGTGGACGCCGAGCGCGGTGGTGCGGCCGGCGTACGTGACGGTGAGCGCCTCGCGGTCGACCGTCGCGCCGAGGAACCGCTCGCAGCAGTCGGCGAAGGCGAGCGCCCAGCGGCGGGTGAGGAAGCCGGCCCGGTCGGCGCCGAGGATGCCGGTCAGGACGGCCTCGGAGACGTCGTCGGGCAGCAGCCGCAGGTACTCCGGCGGTGCCCAGGGGGTGTGCGAGAAGTGGCCGATCCGCAGGTCGGGGCGGGCGGCGCGGAGCAGCGCCGGGACGAGCGAGAGGTGGTAGTCCTGCACCAGGACGGCGGCGCCGGGGGCCGCCTCGGCGGCGAGCGCCTCGGCGAAGGCGGTGTTGTAGTCGGTGTAGGCCTCCCACTCGGTGCGGAAGCCGGCGTCGAAGGCGGGGGCGGTCGGGGTGTTCCAGAGCAGGTGGTGGACGAACCAGAGGGTGGAGTTGGCGACGCCGTTGTAGGCGCGGGCGAAGGTCCGGGGGTCTATGTCGAGCATCCGCACGGCCTGTCCGCCGACGTCGTGGCCGGCCCGGTCGAGGCGGCCGTCCGGGGCCTCCCGGGCGGCCCGGCGGTCGGGGTCGGAGAGCGCGGCACAGACCCAGACGGCGTCCGGGTCGTCGATGGCGGAGAGCCCGGAGACCAGGCCTCCGCCGCCTCTGCGGAGGGTCAGCGTGCCGTCGTCCGCGGTGCCGAAGGACACCGGCCCCCGGTTGGACGCCACCAGGACGGGGGCGGCGCCGGTCGGATTCGAACGCTCGGTCGTGTCAGGGCCCATGGTTGGTTGGTTGCCGGGGGTCCGGGGTGGCAAACCCCCCTGGGCCTGACACGTGGGTCAGGTCACGACCCCCGGCTGACCCGGAAGCCGGGCTCCCGGCGGCGGGTGGCGTACTCGGGGACGGTGTGCATGGGCGGGCGTTCGACGGCGGTCACCGGGTGGGTGTGGGCGGTGAAGGCGCGGGTGCGCGGGTCGCGGGTGAACTGGGTGAGCCGGGGGTGCAGCAGGTCGGCGGAGGCCTTGAGCCGGTGGGCGCGGTCGAGCCGTTCCAGCGCGGTGCGGTAGATGGTGGCGGCCATCCGGCCGAGCGCCTGGCCGTCCTGGTGCCGGTGGTGGCGCACGCCGACGTCCACCTGGGCGAGCGCGTCCAGTCCGGCCGTCTCCAGGGCGTCCACCAGCAGGCCGAGCTCGACGCCGTAGCCGGTCGGGAAGGGCAGCCGTTCGAGCAGCGAGCGGCGGGCCGCGTACTCACCGCCGAGCGGCTGGACGAAACCGGCGAGTTCCGGCCAGTGCAGGTTGAGCAGCGGGCGGGCGACCAGTTCGGTGACCCGGCCGCCGCCGGCCGGCACCACCGCGCCGTCCGTCTCCAGCGGGCGGTCGTACATCGCCTTGACCAGCTGGATGTCCGGTTCGGTGAGCAGCGGGCCGATGATGCCGGAGACCAGGGCCGGGTCGAACTCGCGCAGGTCGGCGTCCACGAAGCAGACGATCTCGCCGCGGGTGACCAGCAGCGAACGCCAGAGCACCTCGCCCTTGCCGGGGGCGGCGGGCAGCCGGGGCAGGATCGCGTCGCGGTGCACGACGGTCGCGCCGGCCCGCGCGGCGACCTCGGCGGTGGCGTCGGCGGAGCCGGAGTCGACCACCACCAGCTCGTCGACCAGCGGCAGCCGCTCCATCAGCTCGCGGCGGATGATCCGGACGATCTCGCCGACGGTGGCCTCCTCGTCCAGGGCGGGCAGCACGACGCTGACCGTGCCGGCCGGGCCGAGCGCGCGCTTGGCCGCCGGCAGCGTGTGCACCGGGCGGTCGGCCGCGCTCCACGAGCGCCGGCGCAGCCAGGACGCCGTCTCGGGGAGGAGCTCGGGGGTCGGTTCGGGGGGCACGGTGCTCTCCTCGGCGGGCTCGGGGACGGGGCCTGGTGGGACGGGGCATCTCGCGTGGCGGACGGTGCCGTTCGGGGTTGACGCCTTCGGATACAGTCTTCGTACAGCGGTCGGACCTTCGCACGCCGGGGTCACCGCTGAGCAGGACCACAACTTCACAGAGCTCATCCAGAGGGACTGAGGGAACGGCCCGTTGACGTCCCGGCAACCTTCTCGCACGGCTGGCGTACGGCCCCGGCGGGACAGGTGCCAATTCCGGCCCGGGCGCGACCGCGTCACGGGGAAGATGAGGAGAGAGGCCTCCGCCACATGTCCATCGACACCGCCGCACCCGTCACGGTCGACCTCGGCCCCGCCGCCCAGCTGTCCTGTCGCGAGTGCGGAACCCGCTTCCCGCTCGGCCCCAGCTTCGCCTGCCTGGAGTGCTTCGGCCCGCTGGAGATCGCCTACGACTTCGGCAGCGAGGGCGCCGAGGAGCTGCGCAAGCGCATCGAGGCCGGTCCCGCGTCCATCTGGCGCTACGCGCCGCTGCTGCCGGTGCCCGCCGACGTCGCGAGCAAGCCGAACCTGAACCCGGGCTGGACCCCGCTGGTGAAGGCCGACAACCTGGGCCGCGAGCTGGGCTTCACCGCGCAGCTGCACGTCAAGGACGACTCCGGCAACCCGACCCACTCCTTCAAGGACCGCGTGGTGGCCTGCGCCATCGAGGCGGCCCGCGCGTTCGGCTACACCACGCTGTCCTGCTCCTCGACCGGCAACCTGGCCGGCGCGGTGGGCGCGGCGGCGGCCCGGGCGGGCTTCCGGTCCTGCGTGTTCATCCCGCACGACCTGGAGCAGGGCAAGGTCGTGATGGCCGGGGTGTACGGCGGCGAGCTGGTCGGCATCGAGGGCAACTACGACGACGTGAACCGGTTCTGCTCGGAGCTGATCGGCGACCCGGCCGGCGAGGGCTGGGGCTTCGTCAACGTCAACCTGCGGCCGTACTACGGCGAGGGCTCCAAGACGCTCGCCTACGAGATCTGCGAGCAGCTGGGCTGGCGGCTGCCGGAGCAGATCGTGATCCCGATCGCCTCGGGCTCACAGCTCACCAAGATCGACAAGGGTCTGCAGGAGCTGATCAAGCTCGGCCTGGTCGAGGACCGGCCGTACCGCATCTTCGGCGCCCAGGCGGCGGGCTGCTCGCCGGTCTCGGCCGCGTTCAAGGCCGGCCACGACGTGATCCGGCCGGTCAAGCCGGACACCATCGCCAAGTCGCTCGCGATCGGCAACCCGGCCGACGGCCCGTACGTGCTGGACATCGCCCGGCGCACCGGCGGCGCGGTCGAGGACGTGACGGACGAGGAGGTCGTGGCCGCGATCCGGCTGCTGGCCCGCACCGAGGGCATCTTCGCGGAGACCGCGGGCGGCGTGACGGTCGGCGTGCTGAAGAAGCTGGTCGAGACCGGCCGGCTGGACCCGTCGAAGGAGACCGTCGCGATCAACACCGGCGACGGCCTGAAGACCCTCGACGCCGTCTCGGAGGCCGGGATGACCGCCGTCATCCGGCCGACCCTGGAGTCCTTCCGGGGCGCCGGCCTGGCGTCCGCCTGATCCCTCCACGCTCCACCCGCCCCCCCGCGCCGCCCCCGCGCCCGCACCGAGGAGACCCCCATGAGCGCCAACGTCCGCATCCCGACCATCCTGCGCACCTACACCGGCGGCGCCAGCGAGGTGCCCGCCGAGGGCACCACCCTGGGCGAGGTCATCGCCGACCTGGAGAAGAACCACGCCGGGATCGCCGCCCGCATCCTGGACGACACCGGCAAGCTGCGCCGCTTCGTCAACGTCTACGTGAACGACGACGACGTGCGCTTCGCCGAGGGCCTGGCGACGGAGATCAAGGACGGCGCCAACATCTCGATCATTCCGGCGGTCGCCGGCGGCTGAGCCCCGCCGCGCCCGTTCCCGCCGGGCGGATGTGCCGTTGACCGGCCGTCCGCGACACGGAATTCCGTGCCGCGGACGGCCGCGCGTATTTTGGCGGGAATATTTTCGGTCCCGGTCGGAGTAAAGTGTCGCTCGACCGGGAACAGGGGCCGCCCTCCTCCCCTTGTCCGGGAACGAATCCACCGCACCGCCACCGCCGTCGCCGGCCGCCCCTCGGGACGGGGCCGGGCGTGGGGCCCCGGGAAACATGTCAGGCCGGTGTCAGAATTCTGACAGGGATTTTGGGTAATACGTCCGCTATGTCCGGTGGGAATTGCGGCTTTCCTGTGGATTGCGCCCGTCCTGTCCGCTGCGGCTCCGGGTGAATTCCCCGACATTGGCCCTGTTGCAGAGGGCGTCGATCCGGATACATTCAGCCGCGGTCGACGCAATCGCCCGTTCGCCGGATGCCGTTCGGCGGACCCGGGAGGATTGCGGCATGCACGGCCGCGCCCAGGGGGGGTTCCCCGGGCCGGCCTCCAACCAGACCCGCGTCCGCAGACCTGCGGGGGCGTGAAGGGCCAGCACAGCACTAGGGGAGTTCGGAATGGCTCAGGGCACCGTCAAGTGGTTCAACGCGGAGAAGGGCTACGGCTTCATCGCGGTCGACGGTGGTGCGGACGTCTTCGTCCACTACAGCGCGATCCAGATGGACGGCTACCGCACCCTTGAGGAGGGCCAGCGGGTCGAGTTCGAGATCTCTCAGGGGCAGAAGGGCCCGCAGGCGGACATGGTCCGCGCGGCGGTCTGACCTTTCCGACACCCAGGAGTTCGGCTCGGCCCATCGGCTGGTGCGCCTCTTGCTTCACGGCGGGCCCGTGCGACACACGTCGCACGGGCCCGCCGTTCATGCTGCCGCGGCTCGCGCGGTTGCCCGCGGGGCTTGCACTCGCCCACCCAGAGTGCTAATCATTGGCGTTAGCACTCTGAGCTTGAGAGTGACAAGCGGACCGGGTCGGTGAGGCCCCCGGGAGCGGTAGGGGAATGGACCCCCGCACACCAGGGCCGTCCGTCGCGGGCACCCCTTGGTCCGAGCAGTCGACCGTGTCCCGGAGGACCACTTCAGATGGCCAAGATCATCGCCTTTGATGAGGAAGCTCGCCGCGGCCTTGAGCGTGGCATGAACCAGCTCGCCGACGCAGTGAAGGTCACGCTCGGCCCCAAGGGTCGCAACGTCGTGCTGGAGAAGAAGTGGGGCGCCCCCACCATCACCAACGACGGTGTCTCCATCGCCAAGGAGATCGAGCTCGAGGACCCGTACGAGAAGATCGGTGCGGAGCTCGTCAAGGAGGTCGCCAAGAAGACCGACGACGTCGCGGGTGACGGCACCACCACCGCCACCGTGCTGGCCCAGGCGCTCGTCCGAGAGGGTCTGCGCAACGTCGCCGCCGGCGCCAACCCGATGGCCCTGAAGCGTGGCATCGAGAAGGCCGTCACCGCCGTCTCCGACCAGCTCCTGGCCCAGGCCAAGGACGTGGAGACCAAGGAGCAGATCGCCTCCACCGCCTCCATCTCCGCCGCCGACACCCAGATCGGCGAGCTGATCGCCGAGGCCATGGACAAGGTCGGCAAGGAAGGCGTCATCACCGTCGAGGAGAGCAACACCTTCGGTCTGGAGCTTGAGCTCACCGAGGGCATGCGCTTCGACAAGGGCTACATCTCGGCCTACTTCGCCACCGACCTGGAGCGTATGGAGACCTCGTTCGAGGACCCGTACATCCTGATCGCCAACTCCAAGATCGGCTCGGTCAAGGACCTGCTGCCGCTGCTGGAGAAGGTCATGCAGAGCGGCAAGCCGCTCGTCATCATCGCCGAGGACGTCGAGGGCGAGGCCCTGTCGACCCTGGTCGTGAACAAGATCCGCGGCACCTTCAAGTCCGTCGCCGTCAAGGCCCCGGGCTTCGGCGACCGCCGCAAGGCCATGCTCCAGGACATCGCCATCCTCACCGGTGGCACCGTGATCTCCGAGGAGGTCGGCCTGAAGCTGGAGAACGCCGGCGTCGACCTGCTGGGCACCGCCCGCAAGGTGGTCATCACCAAGGACGAGACCACCATCGTCGACGGTGGCGGCGACAGCGAGCAGGTCGCGGGCCGCGTGAACCAGATCCGCGCCGAGATCGAGAACAGCGACTCGGACTACGACCGCGAGAAGCTCCAGGAGCGCCTCGCCAAGCTGGCCGGCGGCGTGGCCGTCATCAAGGCCGGCGCGGCCACCGAGGTGGAGCTCAAGGAGCGCAAGCACCGCATCGAGGACGCCGTCCGCAACGCGAAGGCCGCCGTCGAGGAGGGCATCGTCGCCGGTGGTGGCGTCGCCCTGCTGCAGGCCGGTGTCGCCTTCGAGAAGCTGGAGCTGGACGGCGACGAGGCCACCGGTGCCAACATCGTCAAGGTCGCGCTGGAGGCCCCGATCAAGCAGATCGCGACCAACGCCGGCCTTGAGGGCGGCGTCGTGGTGGAGAAGGTGCGCAACCTCCCCGCCGGTCACGGCCTGAACGCCGCCACCAACGAGTACGTCGACCTGGTCGCCGAGGGCATCATCGACCCGGCCAAGGTCACCCGCTCCGCGCTGCAGAACGCCGCCTCCATCGCGGCGCTGTTCCTCACCACCGAGGCCGTCATCGCCGACAAGCCGGAGAAGGCCGCCGCGGCCGCCGGCGGCGGCATGCCGGGCGGTGACATGGACTTCTGATCCGCTGGTCGGATCGGCTGTTCTCGCTCGCACGGGCGGTTCCCTCCGGGGAGCCGCCCGTGCGGCGTTCCCGGAGCTTCTTGGGAGACTGGACGGATGGCTACGACAGACGACATCGAGACGGCGCTGCACTCCGCGCGGGCGCTGATCCTGGCCGACCTGACCGCGCGGGACGCCGCCGACGCCGCCGTGGTGTCGCTGGTGGAGCAGGCCGTGACGCACCGGCGCTGGTGGCTGGAGCAGTGGCCGGACGGCGCCGCGTTCGTGCTGGGCCTGGTGGCCCAGGACGTCCAGGACGCGCTGCTGGAGAGCCACGGGCGCTGGCCGCTGTGCGAGGACTGCGCGGCGGACGGGGATCCGCACGCGCTGGGCGTGGAGCCCGAGCTGGGGCCGGACCCGCACTGGGTGTGCGGCAAGCGCGGCGTCGTGGTCGCCGCGGTGGGGGCGCTCACCTGACCTCCCCTCTCCTCCGGACGCCGGCTCCGACCGTCGTCGTGCCCCTGGGCACGGCGGCGGTTTTTTCACGGCTTGCGGAACCGATGGACGGCATATGTAGTCTACCGACTTATACAGTCCGTCTGAGCCTTCACGGCCAAGCGAGGGGGAGACCCATGTCCCAGTCAGATCCGACCCGGCCCGTCCTGGAGCTGCGGGCGGTCACCCGGGTGCACGGCGCGGGCGCGGCCGAGGTGCAGGCGCTGCGCGGCGTCGACCTGGCCGTCCGCCCCGGCGAGTTCGTCGCCGTCATGGGGCCCTCCGGCTCCGGGAAGTCCACCCTGCTCACGCTGGCCGGCGGCCTGGACCGGCCCAGCCGCGGACAGGTGCTGGTCGAGGGCGTCGAACTCGGCGCGCTGAGCCGCACCGGCCTGGCCGCCGTGCGGCGCCGCTCGGTCGGCTACGTCTTCCAGGACTACAACCTCGTCCCCGCGCTGACCGCCGCCGAGAACATCGCGCTGCCCCGGGAGCTGGACGGCGTCTCCGGGCGGACCGCCCGCCGCGAGGCCCGGGCCGCGCTGGACGAGCTGGGCATCGGCGAGCTGGCCGACCGCTTCCCCGAGCAGCTGTCCGGCGGCCAGCAGCAGCGGGTCGCGATCGCCCGCGCGCTGGTCGGCGACCGGCGGCTGGTGCTGGCCGACGAGCCCACCGGAGCCCTCGACTCGGCCACCGGCGAGGCCGTGCTCGGCGTGCTGCGGGCGCGCTGCGACGCGGGGGCCGCCGCCATGATGGTCACCCACGACGCCCGGCACGCCGTCTGGGCCGACCGGGTGGTCGTGCTGCGCGACGGCCTGGTGGTCCAGGAGACCAGCGGACGGCAGGCCGCGCAGCTGCTGCCGGTCGGCGGGAACGGCGGCCGGTGATGAAGCTCTCCGCCCTGCGCGTCGCCCTGCGGATCGCCCGCCGCGACGCCCTGCGCGCCAAGGGCCGCAGCGCCCTGGTGGCCGCCATGGTCGCGCTTCCGGTGCTCGGTGTCGCCGGCGCCGACGTCGTCCACCGCAGTGGACAGCTCACCCCCGGCGAACGGGTCGAACGGCTGATGGGCGGGGCGGACGCCCTGATCACCGCCCACCGGCCGGGCCGCTCGGTCGACCAGGGACCGTTCGCCGAGGACGGCGTGCAGGTGCTCCAGGAGGACCGGACCGATCCGGCCTCGGTGGCGGCCGCCGCCGCGGCGGGTTCCCCCAGCGGCCTGGTCGCCGGGCTGCTGCCCGCCGGCGCCCTGCTGCTGCCGGCCACCCCCGGGCCGGCGGTCAGCACCTCCACCCGCGAGGGCCTGTTCACCACCTCGACCTCCGAGGCGGACCTCACCGACCGGATCTGGCAGGGCCGGCTCGACCTGGTCGAGGGGAGGGCGCCGAGCGCGCCGCACGAGGCGGCCGTCACCCGGGCCTTCCTCACCGAGGCCGGACTGCGGATCGGTGACTCCACCACGGTCAAGGGCCTCGACACGACGCCGTTCCGGCTGACCGCCGTGGTCGAGTACCCCGGGGACCTCGACAAGGTCGAGCTGGTGGCCCGGCCCGGCGAGCTGACCGCCCCGCTGGCCGCGGCGGCCCCGTCCGCCGCGGGCGGCCCGTCCGGGCTGACCGTGGCCGGGGCGGACGAGGGCCGCCCGGAGCGCTGGCTGGTGCGGATGCCCGGCGGCGCCGCCCTGGACTGGCCCGCCGTCCGCACGCTCAACCGGTACGGCTTCACGGTGACCTCGCGCGCCGTGGCGCTCGATCCGCCGCCCGCGTCCGCCGTCACCTACGACCCCGATCTGTTCAGGCTCCCCGACGCGGACAAGCGGGTCGTGGTGCTGGCCACGGTGGCCGGGATGGCGCTGCTGGAGGTCGCCCTGCTGGCCGGACCGGCCTTCGCGGTGGGCGCCCGGCGCGCGCGCCGGCAGCTCGCCCTGATCGGCGCCGCCGGCGGCGACCGCGGCCACGTCCGCGCGGTCGTGCTCGGCTCCGGGCTGGTGCTCGGAACCGTCGGGGCGGCCGTCGGCCTGGTGACGGGCGTCGGACTGGTCGCCGTGCTGCGGACCTGGGCGGAGGAGGCCGGCGGCAGCCGCTTCGGACACTTCGCGATCGCGCCGCTCGACCTGCTGGCGATCGCCGCCGTGGGAGTGGTCACCGCGCTGCTGGCCGCCGTGGTGCCCGCGGTCCAGGCCGCGCGCCGCGACGTGGTGGCCGGCCTCACCGGCCGGGACGCCGTCGGTGCGCCGAGCCGCAGGCTCCCGCTGCTGGGCCTGGTCCTGGTCGTCGCGGGTGCGGGCCTGGCGCTCTACGGCGCCGGCGGCCAGGACGCCACCGGCCTGCCGGTGTTCCAGGGGCTCACCCGGAAGGCGCTCACCGTGCTCGCCGGGGCGGTCACCGCCGAGATCGGCTTCCTGCTCCTCACCCCGCTGCTGATCGCGCTGTCCGGCCGGCTCGCCGCCCGGCTGCCGCTCGGCCCCCGGCTGGCCCTGCGCGACTCGGCCCGCCACCGCGGACGCACCGCGCCCGCCGTGGCCGCGGTGATGGCCGCCGTCGCCGGAGCCGTCGCCGTCGGCGTCTACACCACCGGCACCGAGGCCCAGGACCGGGCCGCCTACCGGCCGGCCGCCCCGATGGGGGCCGTCGTGGTCGAGGCCCCGATGAAGCCGGACGACCCGCAGCTGCCGCGGCTGCGCGCCGCCGTCGAGCGGGACCTGCCGGACGCGGGCGCGCGCGCCGACGTCCACGGCATGCTGTACGTCTTCTGCGAGGGCTGCTCCAGCGCGGTGCGGGCCAAGGGCACGGGCGGCCGGTTCGAGGACGGCGGCCCCGGGAGCCGCGCGCTGGTCGGCGACGCGACGGTGCTGCGCAACCTGTTCGGGGTGGACGACCGGGCCGTCGAGGAGGCCCTGGCCGCCGGCCGGGCGATCGTCTTCGACCGCGACCGGCTGCACGACGGCCGGGCGGTGCTCACCATGATGGGCGCGGCCGGCGGTGGCCCGGTCCAGCCGGGGGAGGCGCCGCAGCCGGGCGTCAAGGAGATCGCGGTCGACGCGCTCCTGGTCGACAACCCGGACGCAGCCCGGTACGGGGGGCTGCTGATGAGCCCGGAGGCGGTGCGCAAGGCCGGTCTCGCCACCGAGTCGATCGGCTCGGTGTGGCGGCCCGCGCACCCGCCCACCGCCAAGGTGCAGCAGCGCGTGGAGGCCGACGTGGCCCAGGTCGTCCCGCGGGCGACGCTGCACGTGGAACGCGGTTTCCAGCCGAAGGACGACGTGATCGGCCTCGCGCTCGCCGGGTTCGCCGGGGTGGTGGTGCTGGGCGCCGCGGCCGTGGCCACCGGTCTCGCCGCCGCCGACTCCCTGGCCGACCGGGCCACCCTGGCCGCGGTCGGTGCGCCGCCGCGGATCCACCGGGTGCAGGCCGGCCTGCAGAGCACGCTGATCGCGGGGCTCGGGGCGGTGATCGGTACGGTCAGCGGGTTCGTGCCCGCGGCGGCGCTGCTGCGCTCGCACGCGAGCGGGCGGATCGGTGAGCCGGCGGCCGCGTTCACCGCGCCGTGGGGGCTGCTGGTGATGATCACGGTGGTGCTGCCGGTGGTGGCGGGGCTGGGCGCGGCCGCGTTCACCCGCTCGCGGCTGCCGCTGGCGCGCCGGGCGGCGTGACGCCGGGCGGCGTCACGCCGCCCGGCCCGGAGGCCGCCGGCCGGGTGGGTGCGCTCAGCCGGCGGTCTCCAGGCGGGCGAGTTCGGCGGCGAGGTTGGCCCGGGCGGCGGCGTCGAAGCGGGCGTGCGCGGTGGGCGTGCGGTAGAGCGCGGGGAGCGCGAGCAACTGCCGGAGCACGGCCGCGCGCCCGGCGCGGAAGTCCGGCGCCGGCACGAAGGCGTACTCCTCCCGGACGGCCGCCGCGTACGCCGCGTAGTCCTGCGGCGGACCGCCGAGCACGGCGAGGTCGGCGTCGCACAGCACCTCGCCGTCGCGGTCGCCCGGCGCGGGGTGGTGGGTGACGGTGAGCCGGACCAGCCGGGCGACCTCCTCCACCCGGGCCGCCGGCAGCCCCAGCCCGGCGAGCGCGCGGACGGCGAGGACAGCGCTGCGCTCCTCGTTCTCGGAGCGGTCCGGGCGGTAGACGGCGTCGTGGAACCAGGCGGCCAGCCGGACGGCGTCCGGGTCGCCGGCGTGCCCGGCGAGCGCGTCGACGTGGCCCAGCACCGCCCGCAGGTGGTCGGTGGTGTGGTAGCGGCGCTGCGGCTCGGACCAGCGGCGCAGCAGCTCCCGGCCGGCCGGGGCGGGGTCGGCGTGCGCGCCGCAGCGGTGCAGCAGGGCGGTCCAGGCGGCGAGCAGGTCGGCGGGGGCGTCGGCGTCGGGCATGGCGCCATTCTGCTGGGCGGCGCCGCACGAACGGTCGATTCCACTGGACTGGATATGTCGGCGAGAGGTATATGTAGCTCCATGACGGAACGGGCCATGCAGGAACCGACACTGCTTCTGCTCACTGCGCTGGCCGATGCCCCCAGGCACGGCTACGCGCTCATCCAGGAGATCTCCGCGATCTCCGAGGGCCGGGTCAAGATGCGCACCGGCACGCTGTACGGCGCCCTCGACCGGCTGCTCCAGCAGGGCCTGATCGAGGTCGCCTCCGAGGAGATCGTCGACGGGCGGGCCCGGCGCACCTACGCGCTCACCGAGGGCGGACGGGGCGCGCTGGCCACCGAGGCCGAGCGGCTGCGCGCCGTCGCCGAGGAGGCCGAGCGGCGGCTGGCGGCCGTCCGCCCGACCGTCGTCCGGCCCGCCGCGGGGTCGGCCAAGCTCGCATTCATCAAGGTCAGGGGGGCCTACGCATGACGATCCAGTCCTTCCCCGGGATGGTGGCGGACCCGGTGGCGTTCCGCGCCGCGCTCCGGCTCTACCCGGCCCGCTACCGGCGCGAGCGCGGTGACGAGCTGTCCGCCGTCTTCGCGGACAGCACGGAGGGGGCGGGCCGGCTCGCCACCGTCCGGGAGGCCCTCGACCTGGGGTCGTACGGGCTGCGGATGCGCACCGGTCTGACCGCCACCTCGCTCGCGGGCCGGCTGCTCGCGCTGGCCGCGCCGCTGATCGCCGGGGCGATCGCGGGCCTGAGCCTGACCCTGGTCGGGTACGACGCCCTCCGCCCCGGCGGGTACTCCCTGTTGTGGAGGCTGCCGGACCGGCTCGTCCAGGTGCCCTACTTCCTGTGGGGCGTCGGCATGGTGATCGCGCCGCTGCTGCTGGCCGCCGCGGTCCTGGCCGGCCGGTGGCGGCTCGCGCGGCTCGCGGCGCTCGCCGTGGCGTTCGTCGGGCTCTGGGGGGCGGTGTGGGCGGCCGTCGCCTACGCCCCCAACACCTGGCTCTGCTTCCTGGAGATCGCCCAGGCGTCCCCGGCGCTGCTCGCCGGCCTGCTCCTCGCGCTCGCGCCGCAGGAGCTGCTGGAGCGTCCGAGCTGGCGCGACCGGGCCGTGGTGGTCGCGGCGGCGGTGGGTGGCGGGCTGGTCCTGTGGGCGGAGGACTTCTACGGCTCCTTCGTGCTGATGGACGGCGCGGCGGCCGCGGCGCTGCTGCTCGTCCCGCTGTTCGCGCTGCTCTTCGCGGCGCGCGAGCGGTTGGTACCGGCGGCGATCGGGCTCGCGGTGCTGCCGCTGACGGCCGGGTTCAACCTGTTCCGCGTCTGGCAGACGGTCGGCGGCGTGTGGCGGCTGCTCCCGATGGCGGTCGCGGTGCTGGTGGTGCTGCTGGCGGCAGGCCGGCTGCTGCGCCGCGGCGGTGCCGGGGCGGGAGGTGGCCGGAGCCTCGCCTGAGGGCGGGGACGGCCGGGGCCTCGCCGCCCCGCGAACGGCCGGACGACCGGGGTGCGTGACCCGGGCGTCCGGCCGTCGCGCGTTCCCGGGAGGGGCGCGTTGTCCGGCCAACCGGCCGCACGGGGCTCGCCGGGGGGCGGACCGGTGTGGCAGGCTATCCGATATGTCTAGACCAATTTTCGAAGTCATCGCGCTGACGCCCCAGGACGCCCAGGCCGCCGAGTCGGGCGGCGCCGACCGGCTCGAACTGGTCACCGACATGGCCGCCGACGGTCTCACCCCGTCGGCCGAGGACTTCGCCAGGATCCGTGCCGCCGTCGAGCTGCCGCTGCGCGTCATGCTCCGCATCCGGGACGGCTTCGCCCCCGGCGACCTGGACGAGCTGCGCGCCCGCGCCGCCGCGCTGCGGGCCGAGGGCGCCGACGAGTTCGTCTTCGGCTTCCTCGACGCCGCGGGCGCTGTCGACCTCGCCGCCACCGAGGCCGTCGCCGAGGCGGTGGCCGGCTGCCGCTGGACCTTCCACCGGGCGATCGACCACAGCGCCGACCGGGCCGCCGTCCGCGCGGCCGTCGGCGCGCTGCCCGGGCTGGACACCTTCCTCACCTCCGGCGCGGCCGGCGGCGTGGACGCCGGCCGGGACGTCCTGCTGGCCGAGCTGGCCCGGGCCGGCGAGCCCGGCCACACCCAGCGGATCCTGATCGGCGGCGGCCTGCGGGCCGAGCACCTGCCGGGGCTGCGGGCGGCCGGGTTCGACGCCTTCCACGTCGGCGGGGCCGTCCGGGTGGACGGCTGGCAGACGCCGGTCGACGCCGCCAAGGTCGCCGAGTGGCGGGCGATGATCGACGGCTGAGCCGGCGGCCCGCCCTCGGGGCACCGGGGCCGGACCGTCGTGCCGACGGACCGGCCCCGCGCGTTCAGCCCAGCTGCTCCGGCAGCGGCTCGGCGTGCAGCACCTCCAGGCCGGAGACCGCACGGGTCAGCGCCACGTACAGCCGCCGCAGCCCGGTCCGCTCGTCCGGCTCGCCCGCGACCACCGCGGCCGGCTCGTCCAGCACCACGTAGTCGTACTCCAGACCCTTGGCCAGTGACGCCGGGACGAGCGTCAGCCGGGCCTCGGCACTGGTCTCGGTGCCGGGTGCGAGGTGCGCGAGCCCGGCCTCGGCCAGCGCCTGCGCGAGCAGCGGGACGCGCGCGTCGGCCGCGATCAGACCGGTCGACCCCTCCCGCTCCAGCGCCCGCCGGCAGGCCTCGACCACGGCCTCGGTCCGCTCCCCCTCGGTGACCCGGCGGACCGTCAGCGATCCCGGGGCCTCACGCACCGAACTGGCCGGATTCAGCCCGGGGGCGATCGACGGCAGCAGCCGGGAGGCGTACGCGATGACCTCCTCCGGTACCCGGAAGCCCTTGGTCAGCTCCTCGATGTGGGCGGCCGGCTTGCCCAGGTGGTGCAGCGCCTCCGGCCAACTCGCCGTCGCCCAGGGGGTGGTGCCCTGCGCGAGGTCGCCCAGCACGGTCGCCGAGCCGGTGGTGCAGCGGCGGCCGACCGCGCGGTACTGCATCGGCGAGAGGTCCTGCGCCTCGTCCAGCACCACGTGCCCCAGCGAGGGGGTGCGCCGCACCAGGTCCGTCGCCTCGTCGACGAGGACGGCGTCGGCGGCCGTCCAGCGGGCGGTCTTCACCGAGCGGCCCCGCTTGGGCCACAGCACGGCGGCCTGCTCCTCGGCGCTCAGCACGCCCTGCGCGCAGGCGGCCAGGAACTCCGGCTCGGAGAGCAGCCGCAGCACCAGCCTGGCCGGGTCGACGGCCGGCCAGCACGCCCTGACCATCGCCTTCACCGCGGAGTTGCGGGCCACCGCGTCCTGCACCCGGTCGTCCGGGGCCTCGCCGCCCTGCTCCATCTTCAGCAGCACGGCGTGCGCGATCCGCTGCGGCAGCGCCTCCGCGGCCGCCCCGTAGCGGATGTCACGGCCCTTCAGTTCCTCGATGATCGCGACCAGTTCGTGCACCGGGACGCGCCAGCGGCGGGAGCCGCGGACCACCACGCACGGTTCGGCGGGCAGCGCGATGCCGGAGCGCACCGCCCGGCGCAGCACCTCCGCCATCCGGGCGTCGCCCTTCAGGCGGGCCGCCTCGGGGGTGTCCTCGCCGCGCACCTCGACGTGCCCGACCAGCTGCTGCACGGTGGCCTGCGCGACGTCCAGCTCGCCCAGCGCGGGCAGCACCTGCTCGATGTAGGAGAGGAAGGCGTTGTTGGGGCCGATCACGAGGGTCCCGGTGCGGGCCAGCCGCTCGCGGTGCGCGTACAGCAGGTACGCCACGCGGTGCAGGCCGACGGCGGTCTTCCCGGTGCCGGGGGCGCCCTGCACGCAGAGGGTGCCGGAGATGTCGGCGCGGACGATCTCGTCCTGCTCCGGCTGGATGGTCGCCACGATGTCGCGCATCGGGCCGACGCGCGGCTTCTCGATCTCCGCGGCCAGCAGGGCGGAGGAGGTCTCGTCCTCGGCGGGGTCGGAGAGGTGCTCGTCCTCGTACGCGGTGAGCTCGCCGCCGGTGTAGCCGAAGCGGCGGCGGCGCTCGACGTCCAGCGGCTCGGTGCGGCTGGCCCGGTAGAACGGCTGGGAGACCGGCGCGCGCCAGTCGATCACCATCGGGTCGCCGTCCGCGTCGTGCACGTGCCGGCGCCCGATGTAGAAGCTCTCCCCGCCCGATCCCTCGCTCAACTCCTCGCTGATCGCGTGCAGGTAGTCGAGCCGGCCGAAGAACAGCGGGGTGTGCGAGAGGTCGGCCAGGGCGGCGATCCTGGCCTCGATCTGGTTCTGCAGCACGAGGGCGGTGACCCAGGTGCCGGTGACGTCGCGGATGTCCAGGGACTCGACGTCCTCGCGCATCGCGCGCAGCGCGGCCCTGGACGCGGCCAGGTGGTCGCGTTCGCGCTGCAGGGGGTCGGTGGTGGGGGTGGCGGGCACAGCGAACCTTCCCGGCTGCCCCGGACGCGGGCGCAGCGGATCGTAGGAGCTCACGGTGGATACCGGCCGGTTGCCGAACGGCCGGTACCTCCCCCGGCTGCCTGCGCGACTTCAGCAGGTACCACGGTTCGGGAGGGGGCAGACGGACGATCCTAGCCGCGTCCGCCCCTCCGAGCCACCCCCGTCCCCGCCGTTACAGGACGTCGTCCGCGTCGATGATCCGGTAGGCGTAGCCCTGTTCGGCGAGGAAGCGCTGGCGGTGGGCGGCGAAGTCCTGGTCGACGGTGTCGCGGGCGACCACCGAGTAGAAGTGGGCGGCGTGCCCGTCCGCCTTGGGGCGCAGCACCCGGCCGAGGCGCTGGGCCTCCTCCTGCCGGGAGCCGAAGGTCCCGGAGACCTGGATGGCGACGGTCGCCTCCGGCAGGTCGATGGAGAAGTTGGCGACCTTGGAGACCACCAGGACGCCGATCTCCTTGTTGCGGAAGGCGTCGAACAGCTTCTCGCGCTGGGCGTTGCTGGTCTCGCCCTTGATCACCGGGGCGTCCAGGGCCTCGCCGAGCTCGTCGAGCTGGTCGATGTACTGGCCGATGATCAGCGTCTGGTCCTTCTCGTGCTTCTTGACCAGGGCCTCCACCACCCGGCGCTTGGTCGCCGTGGTCGCGCAGAAGCGGTAGCGCTCCTCGGGCTCCGCGGTCGCGTAGGCGAGCCGCTCGGAGTCGGTGAGGGTGACCCGCACCTCGCAGCAGTCGGCGGGCGCGATGTAGCCCTGCGCCTCGATCTCCTTCCACGGGGCGTCGAAGCGCTTGGGCCCGATCAGGCTGAACACGTCGCCCTCGCGGCCGTCCTCGCGCACCAGGGTGGCGGTCAGGCCGAGCCGGCGGCGGGCCTGGAGGTCCGCGGTGAACTTGAACACCGGGGCCGGCAGCAGGTGGACCTCGTCGTAGACGACCAGGCCCCAGTTGCGGGCGTCGAACAGCTCCAGGTGGGCGTAGACGCCCTTCCGCTTGGTGGTCATCACCTGGTAGGTGGCGATGGTGACCGGGCGGATCTCCTTCCTGGTGCCGCTGTACTCGCCGATCTCGTCCTCGGTGAGCGAGGTCCGCCGGACCAGCTCGTGCTTCCACTGGCGGGCCGAGACGGTGTTGGTGACCAGGATCAGCGTGGTCGACTTGGCGTGCGCCATCGCCGCCGCGCCGACCAGCGTCTTGCCGGCGCCGCAGGGCAGCACGACGACGCCCGAGCCGCCGTGCCAGAAGCCCTCCACGGCCTGCGCCTGGTAGGGGCGCAGGCTCCAGCCGTCCTCCTCCAGGTCGATCGGGTGCGCCTCGCCGTCCACGTAGCCGGCGAGGTCCTCGGCGGGCCAGCCGAGTTTCAGCAGCACCTGCTTGATCTGGCCGCGCTCGGAGGGGTGCACCACCACGGTGTCCGGGTCGATCCGGGCGCCGACCAGCGGGACGATCTTCTTGGACCGCAGCACCTCCTCCAGCACCGGTCGGTCGGTGCTGGTGAGCACCAGCCCGTGGGTCGGGTGCCTGACCAGCCGCAGCCGCCCGTACCGGGCCATCGTGTCGGCCACGTCGACCAGCAGCGCGTGCGGCACCGGGTAGCGCGAGTACGTCACCAGGGCGTCCACGACCTGCTCGGCGTCGTGGCCCGCGGCCCGCGCGTTCCACAGCCCGAGCGGCGTCACCCGGTACGTGTGCACGTGCTCGGGCGCCCGCTCCAGCTCCGCGAACGGCGCGATGGCCCGGCGGCAGTCGGCGGCCTTGGGGTGGTCGATCTCCAGGAGAAGAGTTTTGTCGCTCTGGACGATGAGCGGTCCGTCGTTCACGCGGGGGTGCCCTCCACTGGCTGACAGGTCTGTCGGGTCTGCGGGTCCGTCGGGACGCCGACCCTCCAGTGTCGCGCATCCGGACGGGTGGGCGGGACCGCCGCGGGCCGGAAGGGCGGGAAGGCTACTTCCACTCGTGGAACGCGCCGGTGGACTTGCCGTCCGGGGCGACCTCGTACTCGAAGAGGCCGACGACGTGGTTGAGGCGGTCGAGCCGGGGCGAGGAGGTGGTGAAGAAGAGCGAGCCGCGCCAGCTGGTGCCGCCGCCCTCGGTGAAGCGGCCGATGCCGATGCCGCGCCACACGACGCTCTCGCCGTCGGCCGTCATGTCGACGCCCTGGCCCTCGCCGTGCAGGCTGCCGTCGGCGCGCAATTCGGACTCGTAGGTGCCGAAGCCGGTGACGGGGGTGCCGTAGTAGCTGCCGCTGCCCTCGAACGAGACCTCGACGACGACATGGCCGTCCCCGGCGTCGAGGACGCGCCGGCCGGTGTCATGGCCCTGGGTGTTGCCGATCGGATCGCCGAGCATGATGACTCCTTTCGTCACCCCCCGCACTCCGGACTACGCCGGTGGGGGCGGGGCGTCAACTGCCGGTACGGGCGGTGCGGAAGGGGTGGCGGGGGGTGACCGTCGGCGCGGTGGCTCGTTGGGCAGGGCATGAACAAGTCGAAGCGCGTCCTCACCGCTCTCGCCCTCGCCGGCACGGCCTTCGCCGCCACCGCCTCCTCGGCCGGCTCCGCGCACGCGATCGCCGGCGTCGGGGAGGGGCCGGGCGGTCTGCTGGCCTCGCCCGGGTTCCTGCTCGCCGACCTGACCGGGGCGACCTCCGTGATGCCGGTGGGGCAGGGCGACCTCGCCGCCATGGCGGACAAGGCGCTCAAGGAGAAGCAGGCGGAGCAGGCCGCCAAGCAGCAGGGGCACTGAGCCCGTTGCCCGTCGCCCGCTGCGCGGCGCGGGCTACTCGTCCAGTTCGGCGACGCCGGTGATCCGGTGCAGCGCGAAGGTGCGCAGTTCGCCGTCGTGGTGGTCGAAGGCGGTGACGTAGCCGCCTTCGACCTTGACCGGGTCGATGATCCGCTGGCTGGCCAGGCCCTCCGCGTTGAGGTAGCCGATCCACATCCGCTCGCCGAGCAGGACCGCCGTCTGCAGTGCGGCCAGGGTCTCGGCGGCGGCCGTGCGCGGGAGTTGACGCCCGGCCGGGGCGGTGGGCTCGCGGCGGACGGCGGTGGCGGCCCGGTCGCCGGCCCGGATCGCCTTGACCGCGGCGGCGAGCAGGGTGTCGTCCGGTGCGGGCGGGCCGTCCGGGACGGGCACCGGGGCGGCGCGCGGCGGGGTGCGGTGGCTGTCCGGGCGGGTGATCAGCACGTCGCCCTCGGCGGACTCGGCGGCCGGCGCGTACCCCATGGCGCGCAGGCCCGCGAGCAGCACGTCGGGCGCGGCCTGGGCGGCCAGCACGGTGGGGGCGAGCAGCCGCAGCCGCAGGTCGGCGGAGCGGCGGTCGGCCAGGATCTCGTTCAGCAGGGCCGGGTCGTCGCAGCGCAGGTAGGACGAGGCGGCGCCGACCCGCAGCAGGCCGTGCCGCCGGGCGACGTCGTCGATCAGATAGCCGAGCGGCTGCGGCACGGGCGTGCGGGAGTGCTGCGCCAGGAAGGCCCGCAGGTCGGCGGCGGTGCGGCCGGCGTCCAGGGCGCGGCGCACCGAGCCGGGGGTGAACCGGTAGACGGTCGCGCCGCCCTTGGACTCGATGTCGGCGCAGAGCGCGAGCGCCTGGGCGAGCGGGGTGAGCAGCGGGCCGGGGGCGATCGCGGTGAGGTCCGGCTGCAGGATGACGTGGTCGAGGGGCTGCGGCAGCAGCGGGGCGAGCACGGCGGCCGGGTCGTGCTCGGCGGTGAGCAGGGCCCGGGCGGGGGCGGCGAGCGCGCCGCGGCCGGTGACGCCGAGGAGTTCGGCCTCGGCGAGGGTCCAGGCCACCAGCTGGTCGCGCAGGTCGCCGCCGCCGTCGGGGGCGGTCGGTCCGCCGCGCAGCGGGCGCTGCCAGCGCAGCGTGGGCAGCAGTTCCCCGGCGGTGGCCGCGGTGCCGGGCGGGAGTTCGGCGAGCAGGGCGAGGGCGGCGCGGCGGACGGACGGGGCGAGGGTGCGGTCCAGCTCCGGGCCGAGCGCGGCCCGCGGCCGGCCCTTGCCGTCGGGGGCGCTGGCGAGGGCCGGGACGCGGGTGGCGGCGAGCCAGGCGCGGGCGAGCACGGTCCACCGCTCGGCGGTGTCCAGCCGCAGCCACTCGTCGTAGCCGGGGGTCGGCGCCCAGTGCTCGTCGACCTCGCCGTCCGGGGCCAGCAGGCCCGCGGTGTAGGCGAGTTCGAGCCAGAAGGCGGCGACCGGCTCGGTGCTGTCCAGGGCCTGGGCGGTGCGCTTGAGGTCGCGCACGCCGAGGCCGCCGGCGCGCAGGGTGGGCGGCGGGGTGAGGCCCCAGAGGTCGAGCAGTTCCTCGACGGTCCGCACGGCGGTGTGCGCCTGACCGGCGGCGGCGCCGTCCACCACCCGGGCTTCGCGCGGCGCGGCGGCGGGCGCCGGCTCCGGCGGCAGCGGTTCCACGGTGCGGTGCGCGCGGCCGCCGCGCAGGTGGAGGGCGAGTTCGCGGGGCAGCACCACGCTGCCCGGGCTGCTGGGCAGCAGCAGACCGCGGGCCAGCAGCCACTCGACCGGGCTCTGCGCGTCCTCGGCGGTGACCGGGCGGGTGGCGTCCGGGACGGTGCCGGTGGGCGGCCCCCAGACCAGCCGGTCGAGCAGCCGCAGGGCGGGTTCGGGCGCGGTGGCGAGCAGGTCCGCGCAGCGGGCGCGGTCGGAGAGCAGCGCGGTGAACGCGGCGACGGCGGTGACCGGGTCGGGCGTCGCGGGCTGTCCGGCGGAGGCGAGCAACTGCTGCAGGCGGGCCGGGGACATCCCGGTGGTGGCCTCGGCGAAGGTCGGGCCGAGGCCGGTGCGGCCGGGGTTGACGGCGGTCGGGGCGAGCGCCTCGCGGACCGCGATGACCAGGCGCAGGCCGTTGTCCGGGCCCCAGAGCAGTGCGCGGTCACGCAGGGTGGCCAGGGCGCGGGGGAGTGCGGCGGCGACGGCGGACCGGTCGGCGGCGCTCAGCGGGGTGGCGCCGGGGTGCGGCTTCACCTTGACCGGCCCGGCCAGCAGGGTGCGCACGGCGGCGGGCGTGGCGCCGTCGGGCAGGGCGGCGAGGGCCTCGGCGGTCTGCAGGGTGAAGCGGTCCAGCCGCTCCAGCGCGCGCAGGGCGGAGGCGCGGGAGGAGAGCCGGGCGGTGAGCTGGGTGAGGTCGCCGGGCACGGGGTTGAGCAGGTCGGGGCGGGACCGGAGCAGGGCGGCGAGGTCGTCGTCGGGCCGGGCGCGCAGTTCCTCGGCGAGGGTGCGGGGGCCGGCGGCGGACTTGGCCTGGCGTTGGGGGCCCTGCGGTGTGGTCATTCGACCTAGGTTAGTCGGGTGACGGCGGGCCGGGAGGGTCCCGGCGTCGACGCGACGGCCGGTGCGGCGGTGGCCGTCCGGGGCGTTGCGGCTCGCGTGGCGGGGTGGCGGGTGGGTAGCGTCACGGTCGGCGGGGACGACGCCGCGTCCGGGCGCGCGGCGGGTCCGGTTCGGTACGGGCAAGGCGGGGTGTGCGGGATGGCGGACGGCGAGTGGTGGCGCAAGCAGGGGCCCTGGAGCGAGCCGCCGGGTGCCCAGGGGGCCGGGGGCCGGGGCGGGGGTGGTGAGGGGGACAGCGTGTACGCGCAGGAGCCGGCGCCCGCCGCACCGCCGCGCCCCCCGGTGCCGCCGCGCCCTGCCGGACCGCCGTCCGCGCCGCCGTCCGCGCCGGGTGGTGGGGCGGACGGCGGCGCGCCCGCCGCGTTCCTGCCGCCGCCCGCGCGGTCCCCGAAGGCCGCGCCGTCTCCGGGGGCCGGGTCGTCCCCGAAGGCCGCGCCGTCCGCCGCCTCCGGGCGGGACGGCGGCTCGCCGTGGATCGCGAAGCCGGCCGAGGGCGCCCCCGTCGACCCCGAGGCGCTGCCGCCCGCGTACCGCGCCGTGCACACGGGCGACTGGGACTACGTGAGCATCGACTTCGGGGACGGCCCGGTCGCGTCCAACCGGCCGATCCCCGGGCAACGGACCGCCCCCGAGGACGAGACCGGCCCCGGGGCGGGCGGGGACGCCGCGCCGGGCGACCCGCCGGCGCCCGAGCCGGCCGAGCCGCCCGCCGCCCCCGGGACGAAGAAGCGCCGGGCGAAGAAGACCAAGGCGCGCAAGGGCAAGGGCGCTGCGCCGGACGCCGGGGCCGCCTCCGCCGACGGCGCGCCCGACGCCGCAGGCGGGCCCGCCAAGGCCGGGGCGTCCGTCCGCCGCCCCTCGGCGCTGCTGCTGCTCTCCGCCGCCGTGCTGATCGGCGGCGCCGTCACCGGGCAGCTCATCGCCATGCTGATCGGCTGGGCGCTCGGCTACCTCTCCCGCCAACTGTCCGACCTCACCCGCAAGGTGGCCGTGTTCGGGATCCCGCTGATGACGATCAGCAGCAGCTCGCTCTGGTTCTGGGGCCGCGCCCAGGGCCGCTGGGGCACCGCGATGGGCCCGGGCGAGCAGGCCGACCAGGCGGTCTGGGAGGCTGCGCCGGGCGTGCTGCGGGTGGCGGCCGTGCTGTCGGCCGTCTTCCTGCTCCTGATGTCGCTGCTCCGCCGTGGCGGGGGAGCGGACGGCGCGGGCCGGTAACTCCCGGGCGGAGGACGGGAGAAGGGGAAAGGCGTCGTCTCCTGTTCATGGCCGGGCGTACGTCGCTCTGATGGAATGTCGGCCTCGGTGTCCCCGAGCTTCAGCAGCCGCAGGAGGTCTCCCGTGCCGCCGTCCGCATCGTCCACGCCGTCCACGCCGTCCGCGTCCCCGGCACCCCCGCCGTCCGGCCCGTCGCGCCCCCGGTCCGCCGCGCTCAGCCGCCGCGGCCTGCTGGTCGGCGCGGCCGTCGCGGCCGGCGCCCAGGCGCTCGACCTCCGTACGGCGCACGCGGAACCGGTCCGCCGTGACCCGTTCCTCCTCGGCGTGGCCAGCGGCGACCCGCTGCCCGACGCCGTGGTCCTGTGGACCCGGCTGGTCGCCGACCCGTTCGACGCCGCCTCGATGGGCACCCGTACCGTGCCCGTCTCCTGGGAGGTCGCGACGGACCCGGACTTCCGCCGGGTCGTCCGGCGCGGCGTCGCCGCCGCCGAGGCCGGGCGCGCCCACAGCGTCCACGTCGACGTGCGCGGACTCCAGCCCGGCCGCGACCACTGGTACCGCTTCCGGGCCGGGCGCCACCTCAGCCCGGCCGCCCGCACCCGCACTGCCCCCGCGGCCGGCGCCCGCCCCGGCCGGCTGCGCCTCGGCGTGGTCAACTGCCAGGACTGGCAGCACGGTTACTGGCCCGCGTACACCGCGCTCGCCGCCGAGGACCTCGACGCCGTCGTGCACCTCGGCGACTACATCTACGAGACCGACCCGAACAGCGCCCTCCCGGACCGCCTGCACACCACCCCGCAGACCCCGGGCCTCAACCAGCTGGTCACCCTCGCCGACTACCGGGCCCGCCACGCCCAGTACAAGACCGACCCGGCCCTCCGGGCCGCGCACGCCGCCTTCCCCTGGATCGTCACCTGGGACGACCACGAGGTCGAGAACAACTACGCCGGCCTGGTCGACGAGATCGACGACACCGGCGCCGCCCACCAGGACACCGCCGCCATGGCCCGCGAGCGCGCCGCCGCCTACCAGGCGTACTACGAGCACATGCCGCTGCGGACCCCCTACCGCAACGGCTCCCCCGACTACCGGCTGTACCGCCGCTTCGACTTCGGTGACCTGCTGCGGCTCAACGTGCTCGACACCCGCCAGTACCGCACCGACCAACCAGGCGGCCACAGCCAGGACTTCGGACCCGTGGCGGACGGCCTCGGGAACACCGCCGGCACCCTGACCGGCGCGGAGCAGGAGGAGTGGCTGCGCCGCGGCCTGAGCGGCTCCCGGGCCCGCTGGAACGTCATCGCCCAGCAGGTGATGACGAGCCAGGTCCGCGTCCCCAACATCCTGGACCCGGCCCACCCGCTGCCACCGCTCGCCAACCTCGACCAGTGGGACGGCTACGACCCCGCCCGCGCCCGGCTGTTGCGCTTCCTGCGGGACGCCGCGGTGGCCAACCCGGTGGTGCTCGCCGGGGACATCCACTCCTCCTGGTTCAGCGACCTGCGGATCGACCGCGACGACCTCGCCGCCGCCCCGGTCGCCGTCGAGTTCACGGCCACCAGCGTCAGTTCGGAGTTCCCGGCCGCCTTCGACGCGGCGCTCAAGGCGTTCAACCCCTCGCTCAACCCGCACGTGCGCTACTTCGACGGCCTGCGCCGCGGCTACCTGCGGCTGGACGTGGACCGGGAGCGGTGGCTGACCGACGCCCGCACGGTCGACCGCGTCGACGTCCGCGAGTCGCCGGTGCGGACCTCCGCCTCCTGGGCCGTGGCGGCCGGCGAGCCCGGACTGGTCCCCGCCTGACCGTTCACCCGTCCGCCGGACGGGCGGCCCGCCCGTCCGGCAGAATCGGCGGCGTGCTGAGAATCGGTTCGGTGGTGCTCGGGGTGGCGGACGTCCGCCGCGCGGCGGCGTTCTGGGGCGAGGCCCTCGGCTACGTCCCCCGCGACGGCCTGGTCGAGGACCGCTGGGTGGTGCTCGTCCCGGCGGACGGCGCGCCCGGCGTCCAGGTGGCGCTCGGCCGCAGCACCACCCCGCCGCAGCACCACCCGCGCGTCCACCTGGACCTCTACGCGGCCGACGCGGCGGACCAGGCGGCCGAGGTGGCGCGGCTGGTCGCCCTCGGCGCCCGGCGGGTCGACTGGGACCTCTACCCGGAGGACCCGGACTTCGTGGTCGTCGAGGACCCGGACGGGAACCGCTTCTGCGTGATCGACGCCGGCCGCTCCCAGGGCGAGCCCTAGGGTCTGTCTCTTGGATTTTGGCGGACCCGGCAAGGATCCAAGAGACAGGCCCTAAGCCGCGTCGCCCCCGCGGTGCCCGCGGCCGCGGCGGTGCTCGCGGGGGTGCTCCTCCCGGTGGGCGGCGCGGGTCTCCATGCCGCTGCGGACGGTCCGGCCCAGCGCGCCGGCGGCCGCCGCCAGGAAGACGAAGTTGTAGGCGATCTGCAGCAGCACCACCAGCCGCGGCCCCTGTCCGGCCGGGGTGATGTCCCCGTAGCCGATGGTCGCCATCGTGACGACCGTGAAGTACAGCGAGTCGAGCCGGGTCTCCAGCCCGACGAACTCGCCCGGGCGGTCGGCCAGGACGTAGTAGGTGCCGGCGAAGACGGTCAGCGAGAGGCAGATCAGGAAGGCCAGCCAGACTCCGGGGTGACGGCCCGTGCCGCGGAAGGTGTCGACGATCCGGGCCACCAGCAGCCCGGTCAGGCCGGTCAGCACCACCCCGAAGAGCACCCAGCTCAGCCCCGGGCGGTCCTTGCCCAGGACGCGCAGCGGAAGGGTGAAGTAGCCGAGCATCAGCAGGGTGAACGAGCCGAGCAGCAGGCCCCAGGCCCGGAGGTCGGGATTGTCCCGGGAGGGCGACGCGGCCGGGACCGGGGGCGGGGGCTGCCGGGTGCTCATCGCGGTCGGCGCGCCCCGGCCGGACCGGCGCCGGGCTCGTCCGGGAACTCCGGCCGGGCGGGCCCGCCGGTCACCCGTTCGGTGCCGGCCGCCCGGACGGCCGGGCCGCCGTCCGCCCGGGCCCCGACGGCGGCGGGACGGGCGCGCAGCCCGGTGCGCTCGCCGGGCCGGGCGCCGGGCTCCTCGCTCGCCATGCCTGGACTCCGTTCCTCCGGTGGTGCACACCAGGAGACAACGGATCAAAACGGACGGCCAGTCGGGCCCGGGGGCGAGGCGGCCGAACAGCCGGACACGACGAAGCCCCCGCCACGGGGCGGGGGCTCCGGCCGGATTCGGGCCGCTGGGTCTCAGGCGGTGGTGGTGGACCGCGGCTGCTCGGTGGCCTTGGTCACATTGGTCGGGTTCACGGCCTGGCGGGGCTGCTCGGCAGCCGGCTGCGCCGGGGCGGCGGTGCTCTGGGCGGTGCTCTGCGCGGTGCCCTGGGACGCGTCGGCGGCGGGCGTGTCGTCCTCGCGCATCGCCTTCGTCTCCGCCTTGAGGATGCGCATCGACTTGCCGAGGCCGCGGGCCATCTCCGGCAGCTTCTTCGACCCGAACAGCAGGATCACGACAGCCAGCACCACGAGCACGTGCCAGGGCTCAAGACCGTTACGCAGCATCCCTGGCCACCGGTCCCTTCTCGTCTAGAGTGATACGTCACAGTTGGGCAAAGCGCCCGTCCTGGCCAGTATGCCTGCCCGTGGCGGCGAACGTATACACCGGCCGGGAAACGCTGGTCAAAAACCAGATGTTGCGGGGGCGGACGCCGCGCGGTGCGTCACGGCCCGTCCGGGGCACCGCTGTCCGCCGAGGTCAGGCCGGGTGGGACCGGCTCCGGCCGGCCGCCGTACGCCGGTGCCGCCCGGTCCGGCCGGGGAACGCGCGACCGGGGAGCACGCCTCCCGCGCCGGGGCCGCGCCCGCCTTTTGGCCGGTTCCGTCCCCCGCCCGCGGCCTGCCGTCGTCCCTCCCGGCCGCTGGGCCGGGCGGTCAGTCCCGGTGCGCGAACAGGTAGCCGCGGCGGGTCTGCGCCTCCTGCGGGTACGGGCCGCGCTCCAGCCGGGCCGTCACGGTGAACCCGGCCGAGGCGAGCAGTCCGGCCACCGTCCGCTCCTCCAGGAAGTGGAAGTCCAGGTCCACCCGGTGGCCCCACCACTCGTCCAGTCGCCGGACCTCGGTGCCGAGGTGGAACGCCACCAGCAGCACGCCGCCGGGCCGCAGCACCCGCCGGATCTCCTCGAAGGCCGGCCGCAGTTCCTCCGGCTCCAGGTGGATCACCGAGTAGAGCGCCACCGCGGCCGCGAACTCGCCGTCCCCGGCCGGCAGCCCCAGCAGGTCCCCGACCCGGAACTCCGCCCCGGGGTGGTCCCGCCGGGCGACCGCCACCATCGCGGGCGAGAGGTCCACCCCGACCGCGCGGACCCCCTGCCCGGCCAGCCACCCCGCGACATGCCCCGGCCCGCACCCCAGATCCGCCACCGTCCCCCCGGCGGCCCCCTCGACCACCACGCCCAACAGGGCCCGGTCCATCACCTTGAACGCCAGCTCGTCCCCCACCCGCTCCCGGTACTCCTCCGCCACCGCGTCATAACTCCCGCGCACCCGCCCGTGGTTCACCTCGTTGGTCATTCGGGAAGCCTGGCACGCGGCTCCCTCCGGCGCAGCCCGGCGAACCCCGGGCAGCGGCCCCGGGCGACCGGCCGTGCCGGGATCCACCGCGAGGAGCCGGCAGACCGGCGGCGGCCTCGGCCCCGGCGGAAGACGCGGCAGCCCCCGCCCGGGGTGGGCGGGGGCTGCGATGACGCGCTCGCGGGGGATCGGCGGTGGGGTCAGGCGGCGGCCGGCTCGGGGGCGGGGGCGGCGGCGGGGAGGTGGCGCATCAGGCGGTAGGCGAGGAGGGCGGCGCCGGCCGCGAGGACGAGGCCGACCACGGCGGCGACGTGCAGGCCGTCGGTGAACGCGGTGCGGGCGGTGGCGAGCAGATCGGTGCCGAGCCGGCCGGGCAGCTGGGCGGCGACGGCGACCGCGCCGCCGAGGGTGTCCTGCGCGGTGCGGGCGGCCTCGCCGTCCAGGCCGGCCGGGAGGGCGCCGTCCAGGTGGGAGCGGTAGACGGCGGCGCCGGCCGCGCCGAGCAGCGCGATGCCGAGGGAGCTGCCGAGTTCGACGGCGGTCTCGGAGGTGGCGGAGGCGGCGCCGGCCCGCTCGACGGGGGCGGCGGAGACGACCATCTCGGCGGTGAGGGTCATGGTGCCGACGGTGCCGGCGGCCAGCACGCCCGCCGCGGTGAGGATGAACGCCAGCGGGGAGTCCGCGCCGACCTGGGTCATCATCGCGAAGCCGGCCGCGCCGATCAGGAAGCCCCCGGCCATCATCACCGCCGGGCGGACCTTGCCGGCGAGCGCCGCGCCGAGGCCGACCGCGGCGCCCACGCCCACGCTGGGGACGAGCGACCAGAGCGAGGCGGTGAGCGGGCTCATGCCCTTGACCAGCTGCAGGTACTGCGAGGTGAAGAGGGTGAAGCCCATCATCGCGAACATCGCCACCGTGTTGACGCTGATCGCGCCGCTGAAGGTGCGGATCCGGAACAGGGCGAGGTCGAGCAGCGGGTTGGCGGCGGTGCGCTGCCGCCGGTAGAACGCGCCGCCGAGGAGCAGGCCGGCCGGGACGGCGAGCGCGGCGAGCGGGTCCCAGCCGTCCACCGCGAGCGTCTTGACGCCGTAGACCAGCGGAAGGACGGCGGCCAGTGAGAGGGCGGCGCCGAGCAGGTCGAAGCTGCCGTGCTGCGGGGAGCGGTACTCGGGGAGCAGCACCGGGGCGGTGAGCAGCACCAGGGCCATCACCGGCACGGCGAGCAGGAAGGCCGAGCCCCACCAGAAGTGGTCGAGCAGCAGGCCGCCCGCGACCGGCCCGAGGGTGGCGCCGGTGGTCAGGACGCCGCCCCAGGCGCCGAGTGCGATCTGGCGCTGCCTGGGGTCGTGGAACATGGTGCGGATCAGCGCGAGGGTCGAGGGCATCACGGTGGCCCCGGCGACACCCAGCAGGGCGCGGGCGGCGATCAGCTGGCCGGCGCTGTCCGCGGCGGCGGCGAGCAGCGAGGCCCCGGCGAAGCCGGCGGCGCCGATCATCAGCAGCCGGCGGCGGCCGATCCGGTCGCCCAGCGCACCCATGGTGATCAGCAGCCCGGCCAGCAGGAACGAGTACATGTCCATGATCCACAGCTGCTCGGTGCCGCTCGGCGCCAGCGTGGTGGAGATGTAGGGGACGGCGAAGAAGAGCACGCCCATGTCCATGGTCAGGACGAGGGTCGGGAGCAGGAGGACGGCGAGGCCGATCCATTCGCGACGGCCTGCGCGGCCGGTGGTTGCGGTCATGGGGGAGACAGTACGGGCGTGTCAGACGCTTGTCTAGTACGAGCGTCTGAATCGAGTGTGCGAGACGTTCGTGCAAGACGATCGTCTTGATCGGGCGTAGCATGCGGGCATGGGAAATCGCGAGGACCTCATGGCCGGCGCCAAGCGCTGCTTGATCGAGAAGGGCTACGGGCGCACCACCGCCCGGGACATCGCCACCGCCTCGGGCGTCAGCCTGGCGGCCATCGGCTACCACTTCGGCTCCAAGGAGGCGCTGCTCAACGCGGCGCTGATCGAGGCGACCGGGGAGTGGGGCCTGATGGTGGCGGCCGTCGTGGCGCGGGCCGACGAGGCGTCCGACGACCCGGAGGAGCGGTTCGTCGCGGTCTGGGACGGGGTGCGGGAGACCATCGCCGAACACCGGGGTCTGTGGGCCTCGCAGTTCGAGGCGATGGTGCAGGTGGAACGCGCGCCGGAGCTGCGGGAGGCGTTGGCCGGGGTCCAGAAGGACGGGCGGCTCGGGCTGGCGGCCGTGTTCCAGGGGCTCCCCGAGGTGCCGGACACCGCGGAGGAGCTGGCCCGCGGCGCCTTCTACCAGGCGCTGCTGGTGGGCCTGGCCGGGCAGTGGCTGGCCGCGCCCGAACTGGCGCCGGGCGGACGGGACCTGCTGCGCGGACTGGAGCTGGTCGGCGGTTCGGTGCTGAAGCCGGCGTCGGAGCGCGAGCCCGAGCCCGGGCCGGGCTGGCACGGCCCGACGGCCTGAGCGGCGGCCCCGGACCGGCCGGCCCCGGCTCAGACGGTGACGGCCGTCAGCAGCACCACCGAGTCGATGTGGGCCAGCAGGCCGTGCCGCTCCTGCGGGACGGCCTGCAACTGCCCGGCCGAGAGCTCCTGGCGCCGCCCGGCGATGGTGAGCGAGACGCGCCCGCGCAGCACCTGGACGCTGGCGGCGGCCGGGGCGTTGTGCTCGTCGAGCGAGGTGCCCGCCGTCAGCGCGATCACCGTCTGCCGCAGCACCCCGTCGTGCAGCACCAGGTGGGCGCTGCGCCCGTGCGGGCTCTCGGCCGCCAGGGCCGCGTGCTCCGCGACGAGCTGTTCGAGATCGACCATCGCGCGTCCTCCTGCCGTCGGGGTGCCGTCCTGCTGCGCGGGCGCTCCTGCGGCCCAGCGTCCCGGACGCGCCCCGCGCCCGCACGCCGGGGCGCACCGCGGTCCGCGCCGGTCCGCGCCGCGCGGGTGCGCTCGGCGTGCGGCGGCGGCCGACTGCCTCCATCGTGGAGGCATGGCGACCAACGAGCGTTTTCTCAGCGGGTTCCAGGTCAACCGCTCGCTGCTGGCCGGCGGCGCGGTGCTGACGGGCATCGGCGCGCTGTTCGGGACGGCGGGCGCGGTGATGGTGTGCGCGGCGCTGGCCACGGCCGGCCGCAAGTGGGTCCGGCGGCTGGAAACCCCGCCGACCGCCCTGGCCCAGCGGGCCCTGCACGAGGCCAAGGTGGCGTCCTCGGCCGGCTGGGACGCCTGGCGCACCGAGCACCACTCGCCCAACTGACCCCGGCTGCGCACCCGTTCACCCGCCCGTTCACCCGCCCGACTCCGCGGGACGACCGGCTCCGCCGGACGGGTGAACGGGCGTGCGGCCGAGGCCCTAGAGTCCGAGCGACTTGGCGACGATGCTGCGCATGACCTCGCTGGTGCCGCCGTAGATCCGGAACACCCGGTTGTCGGTGTAGAGCCGGGCGATCGGGTACTCCAGGATGTAGCCGTAACCGCCGTGCAGCTGAAGGCATTTGTCGATCACGCCGGACGCCGACTCGGTGCAGAACAGCTTCGCCGCCGCCGCGTCGGCCACCGTCAGCTCGCCGTCCTGGTACAGCTCCAGCGCACGGTCGACCATCGACTGCTGCGCCATCACCTGGGCCTCGCAGTCGGCGAGCGTGAACTTGGTGTTCTGGAACTCGGCGACCGTCTTGCCGAACACCTTGCGGTCCTTGACGTACTGCACCGCGAACCGCACCGCGGCCGTGGAGGCCGCGTACGCGCTGACCGCGATCGCCAGCCGCTCCTGCACCAGGTTGTGGGTCAGGTAGGCGAACGCCCTCCCCTCCTCGCCGAGCAGGTTCTCCACCGGCACCTTGACGTCCGAGAAGGCCAGTTCGGCGGTGTCCGAGGTGCGCAGGCCGATCTTCTGCAGCTTGCGGCCGACGCTGTAGCCGGGGGAGGTGGTGTCCACGCAGAGGATGGAGAGACCGGCCCGGCGGTTCTGCGGATCGTGCGGCGAGGTGCGGCAGACCACCAGGACGAGGTCGGCGAGGACCCCGCCGGTGATGAACGTCTTGGCGCCGTTGAGGACGTAGTGGGTGCCGTCCTCGGAGAGCCGTGCGGTGGTGGAGATGCCGGCGAGGTCGGAGCCGGCGCCCGGCTCGGTCATCGCGATCGCGGTCATCAGGTCGCCGGAGACGAAGCCGGGCAGCCAGCGCCGCTTCTGCTCCTCGGTCGCGTACTCCAGCAGGTAGGGCAGCACCAGGCCGGTGTGCACCCCGGAGGATCCGAAGCCGACCCCCGCCCGCGCCGTCTCCTCGGCGACCACGGCCTGGTACTTGAAGCCGCTCTCGCCCGCGCCGCCGTACTCCTCGGGCACCTCGATGCCGAAGACGCCGAGCGCACCGAGCTGACGGTAGAAGTCCCGCGGCGGGTGGCCCTCCGCCTCCCAGCTCTCGTAGACGGGGACGACCTCGTTGGCGATGAAGTCCCGGATGGTCTCCCGGAAGGCCTCGTGGTCCTCGGTGAACACGGTGCGGCGCACGGCGGCGCCTCCCTTCGACGGTGCCTGACGTTCGGTGGTCCACGTTCGACGGAGCCCGGCGCGGTGGGCCCCGGGGACCCGCCGATCGCCCCACAAGTCAATCCCGGGTAGCTTCGGCTGTCCAGGGTGGGGCCGGGGCACCGGGAGCGGTGTCCGCACGGCCGTGAACGGCCTGGTGACGGGTCCGGCGGGGCCTCGGGTGAACGGCTGCCGGCCTGCCGCGGGCCGGCGCCGGAGCGGCCGGCGGGCGGAGCGGATCCGGCCGTCGAGCGCCCGGCCGGATCCCGGCGCATGCCTGCTGCGCCCCGGCCGGCCGCCTCGGCCGACTCCGGCCGGGGCGGCCGGGCGTGCTCGGCGCGGGGTCAGTCGCCGGCCGGCGGGGCGACCGGGGCGGGGAGGTTGCCGTTCTCCTGCAGCACGCTGACGCTGCCGGTGTTGCCGGCCGTGGCGAGGGCGTTGGACTGGTTGCCCGCGCCGGAGCCGGTGGCGGTCTGCTGGGTGCCGACCGCGTTGCCGACGACGTTGCCGAGGACGTTGCCGGAGCCGGTGTTGCTCACCGTGCTCGTGGTGGACTGGCCGCCCGCGCCGTCGTCGGCGTGGGCGGTGCCGGCGCCTGCGAACAGGAGGGCCCCGAGGGCGGTGACGGCGGCGGCTGTGCGGATACGGGACACGGTGGTCTCCCCGGGGATGGACGGCGAATGGTGGCGGCTGCCGGAACGGCCGCTCCGCGGCCCGTCGCCCGGCGTCGCCCGCCCAGGATTCACCGGGGCCGCGGACGAACTCCACCGCACGGGCGCGGATTCCCCCGATGGTGGGATCCGGATGATGGTCCGACTACTTCCCGGGCCAGGGGCGCCGGATGGTCTCTTGGTGAATGCTTTACTGTTTCATTGCCAAGAGTCGACCTTCCTACAGGCCCTCAGGAGTCCCGCACCGTGACCAGCCTCGCCCTCGGCCCGTCCTGGCTCGATCCGACCCACCTGATCTCCACCTTCGGGCCGTTCGGCATCCTGGCCATCGTCTTCGCCGAGTCCGGCCTGCTGATCGGCTTCTTCCTCCCCGGTGACTCGCTGCTCTTCACCACCGGTCTGCTGGTGGCCGACGGCACCTACCTGCACCAGCCGCTCTGGCTGATCTGCGCGCTGATCGTGGTCGCGGCGGTGGCCGGCGACCAGGTCGGCTACCTGTTCGGGCGGAAGGTCGGCCCGAGCCTGTTCCGGCGACCCGACTCCCGGCTGTTCAAGCAGGAGAACGTGGAGAAGGCGGCGGCCTTCTTCGACCGGCACGGCCCGAAGGCGATCGTGCTGGCCCGCTTCGTGCCGATCGTCCGCACCTTCACCCCGATCGTCGCGGGCGTGAGCGGGATGAACTACCGCGTCTTCGTCCTCTTCAACGTGATCGGCGGCGTGCTGTGGGGCGCCGGTGTCACGGTGCTCGGCTACTTCCTCGGCCAGATCCCGTTCGTCCGGGACAACATCGAGGCGATCCTGGTCGGCATCGTGCTGGTCTCGGTGATCCCGGTGGCCGTCGAACTGCTCCGCGCCCGCCGCTCCGGCCGGTCCGCCCCGGCCGCCGACGCCGCCGGGACCGACGCCGTCCGGACCGACGCCGGGGCCCCGGTGGCCGGGCGCGGCGGCCGCCACCGCGCCGGGTAGGCGTCCGGGAGCGTCCCGGCCCGCCGCCGCGTACATGTGCGTCCCGCAGTTCGATCAGGCAAGGTGTAGGCGGAGATCGATCGGCGGCCCGGGGGACCGGCACCGCCAGGGGCGGCAAGGAGCGGAAGTGCCGAAGCGGGGCCGGCCGGGCGGCGGCAAGAGGGCCAGGGGCGGCCGGGGCGGCCGCCCGCAGCGGCAGGCCCGCCCGGCCGCCGCCGCGCGGCCGGTCCACCCGTCCGAGGCGCCGCCCACCGAGGGGCTGCTCGGACACCCCGCCCCGGTCGTCGAACCGACCGTGGAGATCCCGCTCGCCCTGCCCGTCCCCGAGACCAAGGGCCTGCTGGCCCCCGAGCCCGAGCCGGAACCCGAACCGGAACCCGGGCAGCCGGCCGCCCCCGCGGGCCCGCGGGACGCGGCCGCACGGGGCGCCGGTCCCCGGGACGCCGGCCCCCGGGACGCCGCCGAGGAACCGCGCGCCCCGGTCCACCGCCGCCGCTCCGCGGCCGAGGACACCCTCACCCCCGAGGAGTGGCGGGCCGCCGGCTACACCCCGCCGAGCGGCATCCCGCTCGGCGCCCTCAGCCCGGGCGCCCCCGGCGAGGCGCCCTGGCCGGACCGGATGCGCACCCTGCTGCGCACCCCGATGTCCGAGCGCCCGGCCTTCGAGCGGACCGCCCGCGAGCTGCACCCCGCCGCCGCGGCCGCCCGCAACGTTCCGCGCATCCTCGACCTGACCCTGCGCATCGGCGAACTGCTGCTGGCCAGCGGCGAGGCCGCCGAGGACGTCGAGGCGGCGATGCTCGGCATCGCGCACGCCTACCGGCTGGACCGCTGCGAACCGCAGGTCACCTTCACCCTGATCGGCATCTCGCACCAGCCCTCGCTGGTCGAGCCGCCGATCACCGCCGACCGCGTGGTCCGCCGCCGCACCTCCGACTACACCCGGTTGAACGCGGTGTACGAGCTGGTCGCGGACATCACCGCCGAGCAGGTCAGCGTCAACGACGCCTACCGCCGGCTCGCGGTGATCCGCCGCAACCGGCACCCGTACGCGGCCTGGCTGCTCGCGCTGAACACCGGCCTGCTGGCCGGCGCGGCGACCTTCCTGGTCGGCGGGCGGATCGACGACAAGGCCTGGCTGGTCTTCCTCAGCGCCTTCGTCGCCGCGGTGCTCGGCGACCGGCTGGCCTCGCTGATCGCCCGTCGCGGGCTCCCGGAGTTCTACCAGTTCGTGCTGGCCGCGATGCCGGCCGCGGCCTCCGGCATCGTGCTCTCCTTCAACGACCTGGGCCTGCGCGGTTCCGTGGTGATCACCGGCGGACTGTTCGCGCTGCTGCCCGGACGCGCCCTGGTCGCCGCCGTCCAGGACGGTCTGACCGGCTTCTACATCACCGCCGCGGCCCGTCTGCTGGAGGTGATCTACCTGGTGGCGGGCATCGTCATCGGCGTGATGCTGATCCTCTACCTGGGCGTCGGCTTCCAGGCGAAGCTCAAACCGGACGAGTCGCTGGTCGGGATCAGCTACCCGCCGGTGCAGATGGTCGCCGCCATGGTGCTGACCCTCGCCTTCGCGATGCTGCTGCAGACCGACCGCCGCTCGCTCGCGCTGGTCACCCTGAACAGCGGCATCGGCTGGGCCAGCTACGGCGTGCTGGCCTACAACGCCGGGGTCTCGCCGATCGTGGCGACCGGGGTGGCGGCCGGCCTGGTCGGCCTCTTCGGCCAGCTGATGGCGCGCTACCGCAACGGCTCCGCGCTGCCGTACGTCACCGCCGCGATCGGTCCGCTGATGCCCGGTTCGGCGCTCTACCTCGGCATGCTCTCGTTCGCCCAGGGCCACCCCAGCGGGGGCCTGGTCCAGATCACCAGGGCCGCCGCGATCGCCATGGCGCTGGCCATCGGCGTGAACCTGGGCGGGGAGATCGCCCGGCTCTTCATGAAGCTCCCGGTCGGGGTCGAGCGGCCGTCGCTCGCCCCGGTGATCCCGCGCCGGGCGGCCAAGCGCACCCGCGGCTTCTGACGCCGGCCGTTGGCCCCCGGGCCATGTCGCGGCAGGCCGCACGCAGCACCAGGAACGAAGGTAAGACCCATGACCACACTGCTGGACGGCTACCGCGACCACATCGTCGCCGCGCACAAGCAACCGCTGTTCCTGCTGCTGGTCGGGTTCATCGTCTCGTTCGTGTTCATCCGGTTCAGCGTGCGGATGATCAGGGCGCAGGTGCGCTGGTGGCCGGGCAACGTGACGCCCGGCGGGCTGCACATCCACCACATGGTCTTCGGCCTGGGCTTCCTGCTGGCCGGCGGCATCGGGGTGTTCGCGACCTACGGCGGGCATCCGTGGATCGACCTCTTCGGGCTGCTCTTCGGCATCGGCTGCGGCCTGGTGCTGGACGAGTTCGCGCTGATCCTGCACCTGGACGACGTGTACTGGAGCGAGCAGGGCCGCAAGTCGGTGGACGCGGTGATCTTCGGCATCCTCTTCACCGGCCTGCTGCTCGTCGGCTACGTCCCGCTCGGCGCCGAGCCCACCGGCGAGACCAGGTGGGGGCTGGTGACGGTCATCTCGGTGAACGCGCTGGCGATGGTCGTCACCCTGCTCAAGGGCAAGGTGTGGACCGGACTGCTCGGCATCATGGTGCCCGGTCTCTCCTGGATCGGCGCGGTCCGGCTGGCCCGCCCGAGCAGCCCCTGGGCGCGCTGGCGCTACGCGGCGAGCCCGCGCCTGCGGACCCGGGCGCTCCGGCGCGAGCGCCTGCTGCACCGGCGTGCGGACCGGGCCCGGACCTGGCTCTTCGACCTGATCGCCGGGGCCCCGGACAAGGTGCCGGCCCACCACCCGGCCGCCCACCGGGTGGCCGAGCAGATGGCCGCCCGGGCCACCGCCCACCTGGACGCCCACACCGCCCGGGCGCTGGCCCGGCGCTCCGCCCGGCTGGCCGACCGCCGCTCGGCGGCGGGCGCCGCGGAGCACCCCTCCGGCGGTCACCGCGGCGCCGGGACCTCCGGCGCACCGGCGTACGGCGCGCCGGGTGACCGGGCGGGGCGGCACGACCGTTCCGGGCAGCGGCGGCGAGCGGTCCGGGCCGGCCGCAGCCGGACGTACGCGATCGCCCCGTCCGGCCAGGAGCCCCGCCCGGGCCGGCGGCGCCGGCTGCGGACGCACACCCGCAGGATGAGCCGCTGAATCGGGCGTCCGGAGCCGGGCTTCGGTCGGATCATCCGATGGTCACCCGGTCGGCGGCGCGGGCTTGAAGGGGGAAAGCGGTCCCGCTTGAGACCATGGCGGACAGTGACTGCCCTGTCGCGGAAGGGGATGGTTCGCCGGGTCGCCGGCGGCGCCGGGCACCCCGCCGGTCCCGTCGCCACCCGCCGGTCCTGCGGCGGTGCGCGCGTGCGCGGCCGCTCCACCCCCTCGTGACCGTTCGAAGGGATGAATCGTGGCGCGCAGGCTCCTGCCGACCCTCCTGTTGTCCCTCACCGCCCTGCTCGGCCTGCTCCCCGCCGCGTCGGCCGCCCCGGGGGAGCCGGGCCCGCCGTCCGCCCCCGCCGACCCGTCGGCCGCGGCGGCGCCGGGGGAGCAGGCCTTCCCCTCCGCCGCGGAGATCGACCGGGCCCGGGCCGAGGCCGACCTCCGGGCCGGCACGGTCGCCGCCATCGAGGCCGGGCTCACCGCCGCCAAGGCCGAGGCCGACCGCGCCGCCCGGACCGCCGAACAGGCCGTCGAGGCCTACAACGGCGCCCAGCTGGCCCTCTCCCGGGCCCGCGCCGAGGAGTCCGCCGCCGCCGGCCGGTCGGCCACCGCCGAGGCCGAGCGGGCCGAGGCCGCCGAGGAGGCCGCCGAGCTGGCCGCCGAGACGTACCGGCAGGGCACCACCGCCGAACTCTCCGCGATCAACGCCGTGCTCGGCGCGCGCGGCCCGCGCGAGGCCGGGGACCGGGCCGCGGTGGTCGGGGTCGCCAGCGACCGCACCCGGCAGATCCTCGACGCGGCGGTCTCCACGGCCGCCGCGGCGGCCCGGGCCGCCGCCGCCGCGCGCGCCGCCACCGGGACCGCCGAACGCGCGGCCGCCGCGGTCGGCGCCGCCCGGGGCCGCGCCGAGGCCCGGCTGGCGGACCAGCAGAACCTGGTGGCGGCCACCGGGCTGCGCCGCGAGCAACTGCTCGCCGACCTGGCGGCCGCCCGCCACACCACCGTCGAGCTGGAACGGCAGCGGCGCGAGGCACTGGAGGCGATCGCCGCCCGGGAGGCCGAGGCCGCCGCCCGCGCGGCGGCCGAGAAGGCGGCGGCCGAGCGCGAGGCGGCGGAGCGGGCGGCCGCCGAGCAGGCCGCGGCGGAACAGGCCGCCCGGGAGGCCGAGGCCAGGGCCGCCGAGAAGGCGATGGCGGAGAAGGCGGCGGCCGAGAAGGCGGCCGCCGAAGCCGCCCGGGCCGCCGAAGCCGCGAAGAACACCCCGCCCGCCGCCTCCACCGCCGCACCCCCGCCGCCGCGCCCCTGGTCGGCCGACGGCGCGGCGGCGGCCATCGCCTTCGCCCGCGCCACGATCGGCCTGCCCTACGTCTGGGGCGGCGAGGGCCCGGGCGGCTACGACTGCTCCGGGCTGACCATGATGGCGTGGCGTCAGGGCGGCAAGCGCCTCAACCACTTCGCCGCCGACCAGTACGCCCAGTCCACCCCGGTCACCTACCGCCAGCTCCGCCCCGGCGACCTGGTCTTCTGGAGCACCACCGGCCGCGCCGCCGACATCCACCACGTCGGCCTCTACATCGGCGACGACCAGATGATCGAGGCCCCCCGGGCCGGCATGCCGGTCAAGCAGGCCAGCCTCTGGATCATGGGCACCCCGGACTTCTACGCCCGCCCCTGACCCGGCCCGGCCCCCTGACCCGGGCCGGGCGCGCGCTCGCCGCGTCAGGTCACCGGCAGGCACTCGGCGAGCAGGCCGAGGACGTCGCGCCAGGCGCGTTCCGCCTGCCGGGGGTGGTGGGCGACGCCGGGCCGCACGGCGTGGCCGACCGGCGGGTGGTGGAAGGCGTGCTCGGCCCCGCCGTAGACCACCAGGCGCCAGTCGACGCCCGCGGCCTGCATCTCGGCGGCGAACGCCTCGCGTTGGGCGGGCGCCATGATCGGGTCCTCCGACCCGACCCCGGCCCACACCGGGCAGCGGATGCGTTCCGTCTCGCCCGGCCGGCCCGTGACCAGGCCGTTGACCGTCCCGATCGCCCGCAGGTCCTCGCCGGCGCGTCCGAGTTCCAGCGCGATCGCGCCGCCGGTGCCGTAGCCGATGGCGGCGATCCGGCCGGGATCGGTCCGCGGTTCGTCGCGCAGCACGTCGAGGGCCGCGCGGCCGAGGTCCCGCAGCCGGTCGGGGTCGGCGAGCATGGGCATCACCCGCGCCAGCATCTCCTGCGGGTCGCTGATCCAGCGCCCGCCGTGCAGGTCGAAGGCGAAGACCACGTACCCCAGTTCGGCGAGGGCGTCGGCCCGTCGGCGCTGGACGTCGTTGAGGCCCGGCCCCTCGGGACCGAGCAGGACGGCGGGCCGGCGGCCGGTGCCGGCGGGCAGTGCGAGGTGCCCCAGCATCGTCAGTCCGTCGGCCGGATAGGCGATCGTGCGTGTGGTGACCGTCGTCATGGACCGGACGCTAGTGCGGCGCGGGCCGGCCCGGAACGGTCTTCGCCGTGGGCGGACAACGCGGCCGTGGGGCCGCCCGCCGCCCCGGAATAAATCGGGTGCCGTCGCCGAAATCCCGCCGTACGGTGAGCGAATGGGCAACGAGACGAACGGCGGCCCCGGTGATCCGGGCAGCGGCCGAGTGAAGGAACAGGGCGCCGGCGTCGAGGGGATCGCGATCCGGGCGATCGGCGAGGACGAGGTCGAGGAGTGGGACCGCGCGCTCGCCGTCGGCTTCCTGCGCTCGCACGTCGGCCGGGCGACGGAGTTCCGCCGCCGCCAGTGGGAGCCGGGCCGGATGATCGGGGCGTTCGACGGCGACCGGATCGTCGCCACCTTCCGCAGCTTCGACGCCGAACTGACCGTCCCCGGCGGCGCGGTGGTCAAGGCCGACGCGATCACCGCGGTCACCGTGACCGCCACCCACCGGCGGCGCGGCCTGCTGCGCCGGATGATGACCGGGGACCTCGCGGCCGCCCGGGACCGCGGCGCCGCCGTCGCCATCCTGGTCGCCGCCGAGTACAACATCTACGGCCGCTACGGCTTCGGGCCCGCCACCCGCGGTCACGGCTGGAACATCGACCTGCTCCGCGCCGGCGGCCTGCGGGACGGCCTGCCCACCGTGCCCGGCGGGCGGATCGACCTGGTGAGCATGGCGGAGTTGCGCAAGACCGGTCCCGAGCTGTTCGACCGCTGGCGGGTGACCCAGCCCGGCGCGATCGACCGCGACGAGCTGACCTGGGCGCGCCACACCGGCGAGATCGAGGTCCCCGGCTTCGACTGGAAGGAGCCCTTCGCCGTCGTCCACCGGGACGCCGAGGGTACCCCCACCGGCCAGGCCGTCTACAAGATCGACGACACCTGGGACGGCTCCTACCCGAACTGCACCCTCACCGTCCTCGACTTCTTCGCGCTCGACCGGGCGACCGCCACCGAGCTGTGGCGCTACCTCTTCTCGGTCGACTGGGTGCGCAAGGTCGCGGTGGAGAACGTCGGCCCGGACGACCCGCTGCCGATGCTGCTGAAGGAGCCGCGCGCCGCCACCCCGCACGTCGAGAACGCCGACTTCATGTGGCTGCGGGTGCTGGACGTCGAGGCCGCCTTCAACGCCCGGACCTACGGCGCGCCCGGCCGCGTGGTGCTGGAGGTCGAGGACCGGGACGGCTACGCCGCCGGCCGCTGGGCGCTGGAGACCGCCGCCGACGGCACCGGCCGCTGCGTGCGGACCACCGACGAGGCCGATCTCGCGCTGGACGCCTCGGCGCTCGGTGCGCTCTACCTGGCCGGCGAGACGCTGCCGCGGCTCGCGGTGGCCGGCCGGGTCACCGAACTGCGCCCGGGCGCGGTGGCCGCCGCGGACCTCCAACTGCGCACGCCGCTGCTGTCCTGGAACATCGACGGCTTCTGACGGGCGCTCACCCCCGGTCCCCGCGGCCGGGGGTGGGGTCCGCTACTTCACGGCGTTCTTCCCGATGGTGGGCAGGATGAAGTCCTGGATGAGGCCCTTGGCGTCGCGGACGATCGGCCGGAACACCCGGTAGCGGGAGAGGTTGATCACCCGGGCCGCCATGGGCGTGGACCGCCGCACGAACTCCCGGGTCCGCTCGGTGTCCTCGGTGCGGTCGAACACCCAGTAGAGCACCACGATCATGAGGTAGAGCCAGAGCACGTCGGGCAGCAGCTCGACCAGCTCGGCGTCCAGCTTCGGTGCCAGTTCGGAGCCCTGCAGCACCTCGCGGAACAGCTCGACGGCCGTCGCCCGGGCCGGGTGGGACTCGTTGGAGAACGGGCTGAGCGAGCTGTTCGGGTCGGCGGCCGTGCGGAAGAACTGCGCCGAGAACTCGTGGTACGGGGCGGCCGTGTCGAGCCAGGAGGCAAGGGCGATCTCCAGGCGCTCGGAGAAGTCCCGGGTGTCCGCCATGCGACGCCTGGCGTCCGCCGCGTGGTCGTAGGTCATCCGGTCGTAGAACCCCTGGATCAGGAATTCCTTGGCCGAGAAGTAGTAGTAGGCGTTGCCGACCGAGACGCCCGCCTCGGTGGCGATGGCGCGCATGGTGGTCTTCTCGTAGCCGCGTTCCTGGAACAGCCGCATCGCGGTCTCCAGGATCAGCGCCCGGGTCTGCTCGCTCTTGTCGGTCTTGGGCTGCGCGCGGCTGCCGCGGGCCTCGGCGGAGCCCCCGGCCCCTCCGCCCGCGCCGGTGCTGCCCTTCGCCGTGCTCGTGCCGTTCGTCGCTGCCAGGTCGTCCACGGCCCCGAGCCTAGCCCGACCGGGTCAGTCCCAGCCGGTGTCGGCGCGTGCGGCACCGGATGCCCCCTCCGCATCCGGTGCCGCCGCCGTTCCCGCGATGGTTTCGAACGTGTTCAAAGTCATGGGCCGACCCTAGGTCATCACTTGAACGTGTTCAAGGTCGGGTGGGATGCTGGACGCATGATCACCGTGATCCGGCAGGGCTCCGCCCGGGACGCCGGCGCCGTCGCCGAACTGCACGCCGACAGCTGGCGCACCGCGTACGCCGGCATCGTCCCCGACGAGGCCCTCGGCGACGGGCTGGCCGCCGAGCGGCGCGAGATCTGGGAGCTGCGGCTGGCCGCCGACTACGGCGGCCCGGAGACGACCCCCGAGCTGCTGATCGCCGAACGGGACGGTGCGGTCGTCGGGTTCGCCTACCTGGTGCCGCACTGGGACGGCCGGATCCTGCTCGACAACCTGCACGTCCGCCCCGGGCTGACCGGCGGCGGCATCGGCCGCGAGCTCCTGGACGCCGCCCGGACCCACACGGCCCGCCGTCACCCCGGGACCGACCTCTACCTGGAGGTGCTCCAGGCCAACACCCGGGCGGTCGCCTTCTACGAGCGCGAGGGCGCCCACCGCACCCGCGTGGGCGAGGGGGAGTTCCCCGGCGGCCACCTGCTGCCGGAGTACGAGTACACCTGGCCGGCCTCCGACCTGGCGCGTCACTGGTCGTAGACCGTCACCGGAACCCCCCGGTCGGCCAGCCGGGCCCTCACCAGCGGCTCCACCGACTCCCAGCGCCCGCCCGCGAGCCCGCACCCGATCCGCGGCATGTGCACGGAGGCGCCCAGGCCGAGCGCCTGCCCGCCCAGCGTCGCCAGCGCGGTGTCGATCGCCTCGTAGCGCACCGGCGGCCCGGAGGAGCGGCCCGTGCGGATGCCCCGCTGGCCGATCAGGTTGGCCACCCAGAGGGACTCCCCGACCCGTACCAACTGCACGGCGCCGAGCCCGAAGTCGTTCGACGCGCGCTCCCGGTGCCACCGCCGGTACGCCGCCTCCGGCTCGCTCCAGCGGTTCGAGAGCGCGAGGACGAACCCCTTCCCCCACCCCCCGAGGTCGTTGCAGACGTGCGCGATCACCTTCACGCCCTTGCCTCCGGGCGCCGTGGCATCGCCCCGGACGTACGTGATGGTGCTCGTCTCCGTCATGCCCCGAACGCTAGCGCGCCCCACTGACAAGGCGTTCGGGCTTCCCGGCCGGGGCGGCGCCGTCGACCGGGGCAGCGCCGTCGGCAGGGGCGGCGCCGTCCGCCGGGGCGACCAGGTGGCGGCGGCCCGCGAGGGCGATCAGCAGGGCGAGCGCCGCGGCCCCGGCCGGGATCCAGTAGCCGGTGCCGGGCCCGGCGTGCTCGGCGAGGGCGCCGGCCAGCGCCGAGCCGCCCGAGATGCCGACCAGGATGCCGGACACCGCGACGGCCATGCCCTCGTTCAACTGCCGCCGCGGCAGCATCTCCTGGAGCAGCGTCATGCCGGTGACCATGGTTGGCGCGGTCCCCGCCCCGGCCGTGAACAGCGCGACCCCGAGCAGCGCGAGCCCCGCGCCGCCCAGCCCGGCGGCCAGCGGCAGGAGCAGCAGCCCCGCCATCGCCGCGACGCCCCGCAGGAAGCGGGTGCCCGCCGGTCCGCCCGGCCGCAGCGTGCCGAAGACCAGCCCGGCTACGCAGGACCCGGCCGCCACCAGGGCCAGCAGGCCGCCCGCGACCGGCCGGTGCCCCAGCGCGTCCGCGTAGGCGACGGTGGTCAGGTCCAGCGCGCCGAAGACCATGCCGGTGCTGAGGAAGGTCAGGGTCAGCACCCGCAGGACCGGGACCCGCAGCGGCGAGCCGTGCCGTCCGCCGGCCGGGCGGGCGGCGAGCGGCGGCTCGGTGCGGCGCTGGGCCGCGAAGAGCAGCGCGCCGGTCGCGCCGAGTCCGCCGGCGGCGAGCAGTCCGGCCTCCGGCGCGACCGTGGTGCACAGCACCATGCCGAGCACCGGCCCGGCCATGAAGCAGAGTTCGTCCAGCACCTGTTCGAAGGAGTTGGCGAGGTGCAGCGCGTCCGGCTCGTCCCGCAGCAGGTGGGCCCAGCGGGCCCGGGCCATGCCGCCGAGGTTCGGCGCCGCCGCCCCGGCCGCCCAGCAGGCGTAGAGCGTCCAGTCGGGCGCCCCGGTGCGGACGCAGAGCAGCAGTGCGCAGAGCGGCACCACGTTGTAGAGCGCCGCCGGGACGGTGACCTTCGACTGCCCGAACCGGTCGACCAGTCGGCCGATCATCGGCATGCCGACCGCCCCGGTGATCAGCCCGGCCGCCCCGACGGTGCCCGCCAGCGCGTACGAGCCGCGCCGTTCGGCGAGCAGCACCACCAGGGAGACGCCGGTCATCGACAGCGAGAGCCGGCCGAGCAGCCCGGCCAGGGTGAAGGCGGCGGTGCCGGGGCGGGCGAACAGGCGTCGGTACGGGGCGAGGGCGGGCACGGGACTCCGGCGGACGAGGGGGCGGGGTGGAAGGTCCCCAGCCTCGGGCCGCCGGCCGTGCGCGGTCCAACACCTGTTCTGCCGCATTGACAACAGAACGATGTCGATGTGGCCGGGAGGAAGCGGGACCGCCCGGCCCGGGCGCGTTGCTAGCCTGCCGCCATGCCCCGTGACCTGCACCCCCGCCTGCTCCGCGGTTTCGTCGCGACCGCCGAGACGCTGCACTTCGGGCGGGCCGCCGAACGCCTGCACGTGGCCCAGCAGGCGCTCAGCCGGGACGTCCGGACGCTGGAGCGGCTGCTCGGCGACGCGCTGTTCACCCGCACCACCCGCAGCGTCGAACTCACCGCGGCCGGGCACGGGCTGCTGCCCAGGGCGCGCCGGCTGCTGGCGCTGCACGACGAGATTGTGGCCGGCGCCGCGCACCGTCCGCTGCTGCTCGACCTCAACAGCGATGTCACCGGGCCTGACCTCACCGGTGACCGGCTGCTCCGACGGGCCCGCGACGCCTGGCCGGAGGGCGAACTGCTGGCCCGCTTCCTCGGCGGTCTGGCGGCCGCCGCGAACGAACTGCTCGCCCACCGGCTGGACGTCTCGTTCGGCCGCTTCTCCGGCCTGCCGGCCGGGGTGCGTGCCCGACTCGCCCAGCGTCCGGTCCGGTTGGAGCGGATGTCGGTGATGATGGCGGCCGGTCATCCGCTCGCCGGCCGGGCGTTCCTGCGGCCGGCCGATCTGGCCGGTCATCCGGTGGACGTCTGCGCGGGCAACCCGGCCACCACCGAGTGGGCCGACCTCGGTCTGCGGCTGCTGCGCGAGCACGGTCTGACGCCGGCGGTGCCGCGCGTCCCGCCGGTGGGGGTGGAGGAGACGGCCCGCTACCTCGCCCGGCACGGGGACCCGATGCTGACCACGGTCGGCGGCCCGGTGCTGCCGGGCGCGGTGAACGTGCCGCTGGCCGGTCCGGTGCCGCTCAGCCTGGTGAGCCTGGTGCACCGCCCGGACCTGCGGCATCCCGGGCTGGCCGCGCTGCTCGCCGCGGCCGCCGAACTCGGCGCGCGCGAGGACTGGTTGCGGCGGCCGGCGGGCAGCTGGCTGCCAGCCCCGGACGCCGCGCTGCTGGCGCCCTGAGCGCTCCGCCGGCCGGGCGCGGAGCCCCCGGCGACGGCGGTGTACGAACCTGTCCGGGATCAGGAATCACCCGGCGCCGGACGGTTGTTCGAGCCGGAGACGGCTCCACCCCTGCCGCTCGGGGGTCGGCAGGGGTGGGGCCGGGTGCGGACGCGCAGGTGCTGGGGGAGCGGGCTGCGCGTCCGCGGTCGGGGTGGGCCCGCAGGGCCCGGTGCGGAGCTCGGCCGGGTCAGGCCGCCTTCACGGCGGAGATGTCGAAGGTGAGCTTCACCTTCTCGCCGATCAGCACGCCGCCGGTCTCCAGCGCCGCGTTGTAGGTCAGGCCCCAGTCGGTGCGGTCCAGGACGGCCTTGCCCTCGAAGCCGACCCGGTCCACGCCGTAGGCGTCGACGGCGGCACCCGTGTACTCCAGGTCCAGGACGATCGGGCGGGTGACGTCCTTGATGGTCAGGTTGCCGGTCATCCGGTAGGAGTCGTCGCGCAGCCGCTCGGCGGAGGTGCTGCGGAAGCTCATCTCGGGGAAGGTCTCGGCGGCGAAGAAGTCGCTGGTGCGCAGGTGCTCGTCGCGCTGGGACTGGTTGGTGTCGATGCTGCCGACCTTGATGGTCAGCTCGGCGCTGGAGTTGGTCGGCGTGCTGCCGTCGAGGTGCAGCTTGCCGTCGTACTCGGTGAAGCGGCCCTTGACGTTGGTGACCATCGCGTGGCGGACGGAGAAGCCGATCTCGCTGTGGGTGGCGTCGATGGTCCAGTCACCGGAGAGGTGGCCGAGGTCCGGGCCCTCGGTGACGGCGACGGCGGTGGGGGTCGCGGTGGCGGTGGTGTTCTTGTTGCGGTTGAAAAGGCCCATGGCTCCTCCTCGGGTTCGAAGCCACTTGTTTAGGCTTCAACTTGTTGGCTCCACTGTAGCCCGACTTCGTTCAAAGTTCAACCACTGGAATCGGGGGCCGTCGACGGGGCCGGAACCGGTCCGGCCGTCCGGGCTTGACCCTCGACCCGGTCGAGGCCCCAGAGTCCTTGCCATGGAGAGCGACCTGCGCAGCATCGGAGAGCTGGCCCGCGACAGCGGTCTGAGCGTGAGCGCCCTGCGTTTCTACGACGGCGCCGACGTGCTCACCCCCGCCCGGGTCGACCCGCGCACCGGCTACCGCTGGTACGCGCCCGGCCAGCTCGCCGACGCCCGGCTGCTCGCACGGCTGCGCCGGGTCGGCCTGCCGCTGGCCGGCATCCGGGCCGTGCTCGGCGCGGCCCCCGGCGGCGGCGCGGCCCACCGGGTGCTCGACGTGCACCTGCGCCGGCTGGAGGACGGCCTCGCCGACGCCCGCCGGGAGCTCTCCCTGATCCGTCGGCTGATCGACCAGAGGGAGAACCCGATGACCACCACCCCCGCCGAGTACCGCTTCACCGTCCCCGCCCGCGCCCTGGCCGAAGCCCTGGACGCGGTCCGCTTCGCCGTCGGCGGCGACCCCGGGCTGCCGGTCCTCGCCGGCGTGCTGTTCGACCTGGACGGCGGCCTGCTGCGGCTGGTCGCCAGTGACCGCTACCGGCTGGCCCTCGCCGAGGTCCCCGTCGGGAGTCCCGTCGACGCCCCGGTGGCCGAGGCCCCCGCGGACGGCGTCTCCGTGGACGGCGTCTCCGTGGACGGCCCGTCCGCGGCCGCGATCGTGCCGGCCGCCCTGGCCGACGCCCTCCGCGCCCTGCTCGGCTCCGCCACCGGCGCGGTCGAGCTGGCGCTCGGCGGTGGGGCGGTGCGGATCGAGGTGGACGGCCACCGCATCGAGGGTGCCGCCCTCGACCACGACTACCCCGACTACCGCGCGCTGGTCCGGCTGGATCCCGTCCGCCGGGTCGGGCTGCCCGCCGCCGACCTGCGCGCGGTGGTCGCCTCCGCCCCGACCCGCAGCCTTCCGTCCGGCCCGGACGGCGCCGACTGCGAGGTCGCCGTCCTGGCCGTCGACGAGGCCGGCCGCCTGACCGTCGCCGCCCCCGACGCGGACGGCGATGCGGGCGGCGGCGCGGACGCCGGTGCCGGGGTTCCGGGGCCGGACGCCCTCCGGGTGGCGGTCAACCGGGACTTCCTGCTGGAGGCCCTCCCGGCCGGAGCCGACGGCCCGCTCGTCCTCGAACTCGGCGGCCCGATCGCCCCCCTCGCCATCCGCACCCCCGGCCGGCCCGGCACCTTCTCCGTCCTGATGCCGGTCCGCCTCCCGGCCTGACCCGGTCTGGCCCGGCGGACCCCGCCCGGGCCCGGGCCGGCCCGGGCCCGGGCGGGGGGTGTTTGCTGGTGCTAGCGCCGCGCTTGCAAAAGCAAGCAGCCTGGGGCAGGGTGGTCGCATGGCCTCCCTGAACGTCGGCTCGCTGGGCGAGTACATCCGCGAACAGCGGCGCAACGCGCAGTACTCGCTGCGGCAGCTGGCGGAGGCCGCCGGCGTGTCCAACCCCTACCTCAGCCAGATCGAGCGAGGGTTGCGCAAGCCGAGCGCGGAGATCCTGCAGCAGATCGCCAAGGCGCTGCGGATCTCGGCGGAGACGCTCTACGTCCAGGCCGGGATCCTGGAGGAGCGGCGTGGTGAGGGCCTGGAACTGCGGGCCTCGATCCTGGCCGACCCACTGATCAACGAGCAGCAGAAGCAGGCGCTGCTCGCGGTCTACGACGCCTTCCTCAAGGAGAACGCCGCCGGGCAACCGACCGGCGCGGACGAGGGTGCGGGCGGGAGCGCGGACGAGCACGAGGGCAAGGCACCCTAGACACCACGGGAGGACCGGCCGTGCCGATCACGGACGACATCAAGAAGACCCTGACCGACCCCACCCCGCTGTACGCCCTCGCCGGCGCCGGGGACCTCGCCTACCGGAAGCTGCGGGAGGTGCCGGGCAGGGTCGAGGCGCTCGCGGCCGACCGCAAGGGCGCCCAGGAGAAGGCGACCGCCCGGCTGGCCGAGGCCCAGGCCCGGCTCGCCGAGGCGCAGACCAGGGTCACCGACACGGTCGGCGCACTGCCGGCCGACCTCAAGGTCCTGCAGGAGAAGGCGCAGACCTTCGCGCTCCAGCAGGTCGGCCGCGCCGTCGAGCTGGCGGTGAAGGCCAAGGAGACCTACGACGGGCTGGCCGAGCGCGGCAAGGTCGCGGTCGACCGCGGGCGCGGCGACGGGGCCGTCGAGGAGGCGATCGCCGAGCGGATCGACGCGGAGGCGGACGGGGCCGAGCTCGTCGAGGGCGAGCTGGTCGACGACCCGGCGCCCGCCGCCCCCAAGCGCGGCCGGGCCCGCAAGAACGCGGAGTAGCGCCCGAGGGGCCCGGGCGCATTCTGCGCCGCCGGGTCGTTGACCCCTTGGCGGACGCCCCGCCGTGCCAGGATGGACGGACGGGGTGCCGCAGCGAGACGAGGAGGCCGTGATGGGCGGAGTGGCCCAGATTCTGTTCCTGGACTACCTGAATCCGTTCTGGTGGCTGGCCGTCGCCATCCTGGGCTACAAGCTGTTCGCGCTGATCGACGCCGCCACCCGTCCGGAGGACGCCTACCGGGCCGCCGACAAGAAGACCAAGGGCTTCTGGCTCGCGGTCCTCGGCATCGCGTTCGGGCTGGACCTGCTGTTCGGCGCGAACTTCATGACCAGTTTCCTCACCCTGGCGGGCCTGGTCGCCGCGATCGTCTACGTGGTCGACGTCCGCCCGGCGATCCGGGCGCTCACCAACCGGGGCGGTGGCCGGGGCGACCAGCGGAACATGGGGCCGTACGGGCCCTGGTGACGGCGGAACGGGCGAGCCCCGGCGTCCGGCGGGTCCACCCGCCCGGACACCGGGGCTCGTTGGCGTTCCGGGCCCGGCGCGTCCGGGGCCCGTGCGGCCGTCTCAGCCCAGCAGCAGCTGCACCGGGTTGCGCTCCAGCAGCAGCACCGCGACGTCGTCCGTCAGGGCGCCGCCGTTCAGCTCCTCGACCTCGGCGATCGCGCTGTCGACCAGCCGGCCCCGGGTGAGCCCGGCGGACTGGTGGTCACCGATGAGGTCGGCCAGGCCGTCCTGGCCGAGGCGGCGGGAGCCGGCGCCGATCCGGCCCTCGATCAGCCCGTCGGTGTAGAGCAGCAGCCGCCAGCCGGGGCGCAGCTCGAACCGGTGGGCCGGCCAGACGGCCTGCCCGTCGTCGCAGGGGAGCAGGCCGAGCGCGGGGCCGGCGTGGTCGGCGGGCAGACCGATCGGGGTGTGGTCCTCGCCGAGCAGCAGCGGCGGCGGGTGGCCGGCGAGGTGGAGCCGGGCCCGTTCGGCGGCCTCCGGGGCCTCGGCGTCGGCCGGCTCGATGCTCAGCATGCAGAGCGTCGCGAAGATCTCGTCGCTGCGCCGTTCGTGTTCCAGCACGTGTTGCAGCGTGGTCAGCAGGGTCTCGCCGGTGAGTCCAGCGAAGACCAGGGTCCGCCACGCTATCCGCAGCGCCACGCCGAGCGCGGCCTCGTCGGGGCCGTGGCCGCAGACGTCGCCGATCACCACGTGGACGGTGCCGTCCTCGGTGCGCACGGCGTCGTAGAAATCGCCGCCGAGCAGGGCGCGGCGGCGGCCGGGGCGGTAGCGGCGGGTGAAGGAGAGGTTGGCGCCGTCGAGCAGCGGGGTGGGCAGCAGGTGGCGCTGCAGCCGGGCGTTCTCCTGGCCGCGGAGCTCGGCCTCGACGAGCCGGCGCTGCGACTCGTCGGCGCGCTTGCGCTCGACGGCGTAGCGCAGGGCGCGGGCCAGCAGCGGGCCGTCCGTCTCGTCCTTGACCAGGAAGTCCTGGGCGCCGGCGGCCACGGCGGCCGCGCCGAGTTCGGCTCCGGCGGCGTCGGTGAGCACCACGACGGCGGTGTGCGGGGCCCGGCGGAGCAGTTCGTGCAGGCCCTCCAGGCCGTCCGAGGGGTCGGAGGGGTGCGGCAGGTCGGCGGACGCGGCGAGGTCGAGCAGGACGCAGCTGAAGTCGCCGCGGAGGGGGTCGGGGGTGCGGGAGCGGCCGCGCCGGGAGCCGGGCGCGGCGGGGGCGAGCAGCGCGAAGGCCTGGGCGAGGCCGCGGGTCCAGTGGATCTCGATCGGGGCGCCGCTGTCGGCCACCGCGGCCTTGAGCAGCTGGGCGTCGGTGGCGTCGTCCTCGATCACCAGCAGCTTGAGCGGGGCGCCGGCGGCGGGCTCACGGACGGCGGGCGCGGGGGCGGCCGGGAGCGCGGGCGCGGCGTCCGACCGGGGGTGGGGTATCGGCGCGGGCGCCGTGGCCGGGCCGGCCGGCTGCCGGGGCGGTGCGGGGGAGTGGTCGGGGGCGGGCCGTTCGTGCTCGGACCGTTCGGGGGCGGGTCCGGGGCGGGCGCCGTTCCGGGCGTCCGGCGGGTCCGCGGCACCAGGTGCCCGCCCGTCTCCCGTTGCGGGCATCGGCTGATCCTCCCTTTCCCCGCATGCGTAACGGCCGGCGTCCGTCCGCAGTGCCCGCTTGGCACCCTGCGTCGGGGAACTTCTCGCGACCATAACGTGATCTCCGGGGATTTCTCTGACCGACCGGCACCGGTGTGGCTGGTGCCACGCCGGTGGCGGTGTGTTGGATGGACGGCGGGGGTACGAGTCGGGGCCGGTTCCGGCGGGTGCCGGGCCGGGCGAGGGAAGGGATGATGCGATGACGACGCGGATCACTCTGGTCGAGGGTGACATCACGGCACAGCAGGTGGACGTCGTCGTGAACGCGGCGAATTCCTCCCTGCTGGGCGGCGGTGGGGTGGACGGCGCGATCCACCGCCGGGGCGGGCCGCGGATCCTGGACGAGTGTCGCGCGCTGCGGGCCTCGCGGTACGGGCGGGGGCTGCCCACCGGGCAGGCGGTGGCGACCACGGCCGGCGACCTGCCGGCCCGCTGGGTGGTGCACACCGTGGGGCCGGTCTACCTGGCGGACGAGTACGAGGAGCGGGCGGGGTTGCTGGCCTCCTGCTACCGCGCGTCGCTCCGGGTGGCGGCGGAGCTGGGCGCGCGCACGGTGGCCTTCCCGGCCGTGTCGGCCGGGATCTTCGGGTGGCCGCCTGCGGACGCGGCCAGGATCGCGCTCGGCACCGTCGCGGCGGTGACGGCGGAGCCGGGGGGCGGGCCGGAGGAGGTGCGGTTCGTGTTGTTCGGGCCGGAGATGCACGGGGTGTTCGAGGAGGTCGGACGGGAGCTGGGGCTGACGGGACGGGAGTGAGCACCCGGCCGGGTCCCATGGTGGCGTGACGAGGCGTCAACACGCCAGAGATATTCGATAACTCGTTCGAGTGAAACCGTGGACTCGATCACCGGGCCCGGCCGGGCGGCGGAGCCGGCCGTTCGCCGGACCGCTCAGGGGGCCAGGGCCGTCCACGGCAGGGTGACCTCGCCCTGCCGCCACCGCCCGCGCGCGTCCACCAGCGGCCACGCCCCGGCCAGCGAGGTGCAGGCCGCCACCCAGCGCTGCCGGGCGCCGAACGCCCCGTACGGCGCGGCCGCCGCCCAGGCGCGGTCGAAGTCGCGCAGGAAGGCGTGCACCGGCCGCCCCGGCACGTTGTGGTGGATCAGCGCCTTGGGCAGCCGTTCGGCCAGGTCGGAGGGCCGGTCGAGGCCGCCCAGCCGGGCCGCGAAGGTCACCGTCCGCGGGCCCTGCGGGCCGAGCGCCACCCAGACGTGCCGGCGGCCGATCTCGTCGCAGGTGCCCTCGACCAGCAGCCCGTCCGGGGCCAGCCGGCCGCACAGCCGCTCCCAGACCCCGGCCACCGCCGACTCGTCGTACTGCCGCAGCACGTTGGCGGCCCGGATCAGCAGGGCGGGCGCGCCGCCGTCCAGCGGCACCTCGAAGCCGCCGCGCCGGAAGGTCAGCAGCGGCGGCACCGCGTACGGCAGCGCCGCGGTGACCCGGGCCGGTTCGATCTCGATCCCGACCACCCGGACGTCCGGCCGCACCGCCCGCAGCCGCCCGGACAGCTCGACGGCCGTCCACGGCGCCGCGCCGTAGCCGAGGTCGACGGCGACCGGCGGGTGCTCGGCGGAGCGCAGCGCGGGCCCGAGCGCGTGGGCGATCCAGCGGTCCATCCGGCGCAGCCGGTTGGTGTTGGTGGTGCCGCGGGTGACGGTGCCCACCGGCCGCCCGGCCCGTCCGCGGGCGGGCGCGCTCACGGTGTCGGGGGAGGAGGCGGCCATGCCCCACAGGGTACGGGCCCGGCGGTGGCGGCCGGCGGCGCGGCCCGGGCGCGGTCCGCTCCGGTCTCGGCGTGGCCCATCTCATGCCCCGGCCCGGGAATGCCGGTCGACGATCGCGTGGTTGGCAGACTGGTGGTGGTGTGTGCCCGGACGGGGCAGCGGGCCGGCGTACCGCACCGGGCGTCGGCGGCTGTGCGGCGCGCGGGCGGCAGCGCAACACCGGACAGCAGGCAGAACAGCAGGCGGCAGGCAAGCAGGGCTGCCGAGGCGGGCAGTACACGAGGAGGCTCCAGCCAGGTGATCCAGCACCCCGTCCGTTCGGTACGCCGTGCCCAGCCGGCCACGCCCGCGCGCGGCCGGATCCAGTCGCTCGTCCAGGGCGGCCGCCGCCGCCCGCGCCGGATAGCCATGCTCAGCGTCCACACCTCCCCGCTGCACCAGCCGGGGACGGGCGACGCGGGCGGCATGAACGTCTACATCGTGGAGCTGGCCAAGCGCCTGGCCGAGCTCAACATCGAGGTCGAGGTGTTCACCCGGGCGATCTGCTCGGACGACGCGCCCACCGTGGAGCTGGCCCCGGGCGTGCTGGTCCGGCACGTCACGGCGGGCCCGTACGAGGGCCTGCTGAAGGAGGACCTGCCGGCCCAGCTGTGCGCCTTCACCCACGGCGTGCTGCGCACCGAGGCCGGCCACCGTCCCGGCCACTACGACCTGGTGCACTCGCACTACTGGCTCTCCGGCCAGGTCGGCTGGCTGGCCGCCCAGCGCTGGGGCGTGCCGCTGGTGCACACCATGCACACCATGGCCAAGGTGAAGAACGCGGCGCTGGCGGAGGGCGACACCCCCGAGCCGCCGGCCCGGGTGATCGGCGAGACCCAGGTGGTGGAGGCGGCCGACCGGCTGATCGCCAACACCACCGAGGAGGCCGCCGAGCTGGCCCGGTTCTACGCGGCGCGCCCCGACCAGCTGGCCGTCGTCCACCCGGGCGTCAACCTGGACGTGTTCCGCCCGGCGGCCCCGGGCACCGCGGAGGCCCGCCGGGCCGCCCGGGCCCGGCTCGGGTTGCCCGCCGACGCCGCGGTGCTGCTCTTCGCCGGCCGCATCCAGCCGCTGAAGGCCCCGGACGTGCTGCTGCGCGCGGTCGCCGTCCTGCTGGAGCGGCGCCCCGAGCTGCGCGAACGGCTGGTGGTGCCGGTGGTCGGCGGCCCGTCCGGCACCGGGCTGGCGCGGCCGGAGAGCCTGCACAAGCTGGCCGCCCAGCTGGGCATCGGCGACGTGGTGCGGTTCCACCCGCCGGTGGGCCAGGCGCTGCTCGCCGAGTGGTACCGGGCCGCGACGGCGCTGGTGATGCCCTCGTACAGCGAGTCGTTCGGGCTGGTCGCGCTGGAGGCCCAGGCCTGCGGCACACCGGTGGTGGCGGCCGCGGTGGGCGGCCTGCCGGTCGCCGTCCGGGACGGCGAGACGGGCACCCTGGTGGGCGGCCACGACCCGGTGGACTGGTCGCACGCGCTGGAGCCGTACGTCACCGACCCGGAGCTGGTGGCCCGGCGCGGCGCGGCGGCGGCCCGGCACGCGGCCGGCTTCGGCTGGGACACCGCCGCCGCGACCACCGCCGAGGTGTACGCCGGCAGCCTGGTCCGGTCGATCGGCCGGCTCGCCGGGGCGCGCCAGCGGCGGGCCTGAGCCGCGCGGCGGCCGCGTCCGGTGCGCTGCTGCGCGCGGAGGTACCGCCGAGTAACGTCACCCCCATGGCAATCCGCACCAAGGACGAGGCCCTGACCCTCCTGCGCACCGCCCTGGACGAGGCCGGGGTGGCCTGGGAGCCGGCCCCCACCGACCCGTACACCCTGGTGGCGACGCTCCCCGGCACCCGGAAGCTGAGCACCACCTGCGCCCTGCGGGTCGGCGACCACACCCTCTCGGTGAACGCCTTCGTGGTCCGCCGCCCGGACGAGAACCACGAGGCGGTCTACCGCTGGCTGCTGGAGCGCAACACCCGGCTCTACGGCGTGGCGTACGCGGTCGACCGGCTGGGGGACGTCTACCTGGCGGGCCGGCTGCCCCTGGAGGCGCTGACCCCGCAGAGCGTGGACCGGCTGCTGGGCACGGTGCTGGAGAACGCCGACGAGCCGTTCAACACGCTGCTGGAGCTGGGCTTCGCCACGGCGATCCGGCGGGAGTGGGAGTGGCGCACCAAGCGCGGGGAGTCCACCCGCAACCTGGCCGCCTTCGCCCACCTCGCCGCCCCGGCCGAGGCGCCGGCCGCCGAGTAGGGGACGGCCGGGGGGCGTCAGCCGCCCGCCGCGGCCCGCTCCGGCCCGGCGGCCGGCGCCGTGTCCGGCACCTTCGCCGTGTCCGGAACCTTCACGGTGCCCGGGACCGCGTCCGCGACCTGTGCCGCGCCCGGGACCGGGGCCGCCTCCACCACCACCGCGGACTTCGCCAGCGCCGCCCCCGGCCGCCGCCCGAGCAGCACGTACCCGCCGGCGGCCACCGTGCCGAGCACCGCGCACGCCCCCCACATCACCCCGCTGCCGGCCCGCTCCAGCAGCACCCCGCCCACCGCCGGGCCGAGGAACGAGGCGAACGACCAGGAGAGCGAGTACACGCCCTGGTAGCGGCCGCGCGCCTCGGCCGGCGACAGCTCGGCGACCAGGCCCATCATGGTCGGCGCGTTGAGGATCTCGCCGAGCGTCCAGACCGCCACGGTGAAGGCGTAGAACCAGGCGGAGGAGCCGGCCAGCGCGGTCAGCCCGAAGCCCCAGCCGATGAACAGCGCGCTGGCGACCAGCAGGGCGGTGCGGTCCCGGCCCTCCATCCAGCGGGTGATCGGGATCTGCAGCACCACGATCAGCAGGCCGTTGAGCCCGATCACCAGGCCGTACTGGGTGGAGGTGATGCCGGCCCGGCCCATGTCCACGGCCAGCGTGGTGGAGCCCTGCTGGGCGACCAGGGCGAGCAGCAGGTTGAGCACCACCACCGCCATGAAGCGGCCGTCCTGGAACACCTCGGCGAGTCCGATCGCCGGCCGCTGCGCCGCTCCGCCCCCGGCCGCCGCGGGCGTCTTCGACGCCTCGGGCCTGGTCTCGGGGATCCGCACGAAGATGACGACCGCGCAGACCACCGTGGACAGCGCGTCCAGCAGGAAGAGCGTGAGGTAGCCGTGGGTGGCGATCAGTCCGGCGACCGCCGCGGAGAGGCCGAAGCCGATGTTGATCGCCCAGTAGTTGAGTGCGAAGGCACGGACCCGGTCCTCGGCGGGCACGATGTCCGCGATGATCGCCGAGGTCGCCGGCCGGGTCGCGTTGTTGCAGAAGCCGACCAGGAAGGCGACCACCGCGATGGCCACCTGCCCGTCGGTGAAGCCGAGCAGCGCGGTGAACAGGGCGGTCCCGAGCTGGGCGGCGACCAGGGTCGGCCGCCGGCCGATCCGGTCCGCCAGCACCCCGGCGACGACCGAGGCGAACGCCGAGCCCAGGCCGAACAGCGCGGCGACCAGGCCCGCGTACGAGGCCGAGTAGCCCCGTTCGGTGGTCAAGTAGAGTGCCAGGAAAGTGACGACGAACGCGCCCAGCTTGTTGATGAGCGTGCTGGTCCAGAGCCACCAGAACTGGCGCGGCAGCCCGGTCACCGCCTCGGCGACGGCTCTGGAGACGCGGGCGGACAGGGCGGAGTCGGGCATGTGGGGGCTCCCGGGCAGGCTGACGTCCGCTGAGCCGCACGGGCAGGACCGCTCAGCGGGAGGGTAAGAGTCTCTGGCGCGGAGCACACCTTACTCGCAGCGGCGAGGTCCCGGCCAGGGGGTTTTCCGGGCTCCACTAAGCTGGGGGCCATGGCTGACACGACGTACCGACTCATCCTGCTCCGCCACGGCGAGAGCCAGTGGAACCAGAAGAACCTGTTCACCGGTTGGGTCGACGTCGACCTCAACGAGAAGGGCGAGAAGGAGGCCGCGCGCGGTGGCGAACTGCTCGCCGCCGAGGGCTTCCTCCCGGACGTGCTGCACACCTCGCTGCTGCGCCGCGCCATCCGCACCTCGCAGATCGCCCTGGACAAGGCCGACCGCCACTGGATCCCGGTCAGCCGCAGCTGGCGCCTGAACGAGCGGCACTACGGCGCGCTCCAGGGCAAGGACAAGGCCCAGACCCTGGCCGAGTTCGGCGAGGAGCAGTTCCAGCTCTGGCGCCGCTCGTACGACACCCCGCCGCCGGTGCTGGCCGACGACGCCGAGTACTCGCAGGCCGGCGACGCCCGCTACGCGGAGATCCCGAGCGAGCTGCGTCCGCGCACCGAGTGCCTCAAGGACGTCGTCGACCGGATGCTGCCGTACTGGTACGACGCCATCGTCCCGGACCTCGCCGCGGGCCGGACCGTCCTGGTGACCGCCCACGGCAACAGCCTGCGCGCGCTGGTCAAGCACCTCGACGGCATCTCCGACGCCGACATCGCCGGCCTCAACATCCCGACCGGCATCCCGCTGGTCTACGAGCTGGACGCCGACTTCAAGCCGCTCACCAAGGGCGGCCGCTACCTCGACGCCGAAGCCGCCGCCGCCGCGATCGAGGCCGTCAAGAACCAGGGCAAGAAGTAAGCCGCTTGCCGCTACGGCCCCCCACCTGCGCCGATCGCGCCGGTGCGGGGCCGTCGTCGTTCCCGGGCCGCCTGCGGGCCGGGGCCTTTCGTGGGCAACTCGGTTGTGGGTGGGGCGAGTTCACCGTGCCGTAAAAATGGTTCAGACCATTGACGGTGCCGGTGGCGGCTCCTACCGTGTGAGCACCGACCCGGCGCAGGCATGCCATCCCCCACGCGCGCGTGTCCGCGCCCGGCGCACTCTCCATCCACCCCCACGGAGGAGCACCATGCGCACACGTCATGTCGTCGGAGCCGTGATCGCCGCCCTCGCGGTGCCGGTCGCGGTCGCCCTGCCGGCGCAGTCACACGGCTACATCACCACTCCGCCCAGCAGGGCCGCGCTCTGCGGTGCGGGCACGGTGACCGGATGCGGCGACATCCGCTGGGAACCGCAGAGCGTCGAGGGCACGAAGGGCTTCCCGGCCTCGGGGCCGGCCGACGGCACCATCTGTGCCGGGGGCAACAGCCGGTTCGCCGAGCTGGACGACCCGCGCGGCGGCGCCTGGCCGGCGACCGCCGTCTCGGCGGGCCAGCGGCTGACCTTCACCTGGCGGTTCACCGCCCGGCACGCCACGTCCGGCTTCCGGTACTACCTGACCAAGCCCGGCTACAGCGCCACGCAGAAGGTCACCCGGGCCAACCTGGAGCTGACCCCGTTCCTGAACGTCCCCTACAACGGCACCCAGGTGCCCAGCACGCTCAGCCACACCGCGACGCTGCCGTCCGGCCGGACCGGTCACCACGTGGTCGTCGCGGTCTGGGACGTCGCGGACACCGGCAACGCCTTCTACTCCTGCACCGACGTCACCTTCTGACGCAGCGGACCCCGTCGGCGCCCCGGCGGTGAAGGAGACCGGGGTGCACGGCCGTCTCCCACGGCAGCCGTGCACCCCGGAGCTCCGCGGCGGCACCGGCGGGAGGGACGGACGACCGCCTCAGTGGCCGCAGCAGCCGCCGTCGACCCCGCCGCACTGGCAGGGTGCGCCGGACTGGCAGCCGCAGCCGCAGCCCGGGCCGCAGCCGCAACCGGCCGCGAGGACGGGCAGCAGCTTCGGGGCGGGTGGTTCGATGGTCTCGGGAGCCGATGCCGGGCCGGTCGGGTTTGCCTTCATCGCGCTGACCCCTCCTTCTGACGGGCACACCTCGGTGCCTACGGGTTCGAGTGAAACCGCAGACCGGAGGGAGCGTCAACGGGCGCGCAGTGGTGGGGAGTCCGGCTGTCCGTGCTTCCCCACCACCCCGGCCCGGGGGTTTACCGCGCCCGCGTTCACCGCGCCGGCGTGTGCCCGGGACCGCGCCCGGAGGTCACTCGACCGCGGCCGCCGCCTCGGTGGCCGCGACGAACTCGTCCACGTGCTCGCCGGTCACCAGGTACACCACGCGCTTGGCCACCGAGACCGCGTGGTCGGCGAACCGCTCGTAGTAGCGGCCGACCAGGGTGACGTCCACCGCGGTCTCGATACCGTGGTGCCAGCGCTCGTCGATGAGGTGCGCGAACAGCTCGCGATGCAGCGCGTCGATCGCGTCGTCGTCCTGCTCCAGCTCCAGCGCCTTGTCGACGTCCTTGGTGGCGATCACCAGGCCGGCCTTGGCGACCAGCCGCTGCGCGAGCTGCCCCATCTCCAGGACGGTCGCGTGCAGGTCGCCGGGGACGGCCGACTCGGGGTAGCGCAGCCGGGCGACCTTGGCGACGTGCCGGGCGAGGTCGCCGCAGCGCTCCAGGTCGGAGCTCATCCGCAGCGAGGTGACGACGATGCGCAGGTCGGTGGCGACCGGCTGCTGACGGGCGAGCAGGTCGATCGCCCGGTTCTCCAGCTCGTGGTGCAGGTCGTTGATCTTCTCGTCGGCGGCGATCACGCTCTCCGCCAGCGCCAGGTCCGCGTCGAGGAGCGCGGTGGTGGCCCGCCCGAGGGCCGAACCGACCAGCCGGGCCATCTCGACCAGGCTGTCGCCGATCGAGTCGAGTTCCTCGTGGTACGCGTCGCGCATGTTCTCTCCTCAGTAGCTGTGTCGGTGGCGGTGCCGACCGGTCATCCGGTACGACGCTCCGAACGACGTATGGATGGCCGCTGCTGGTGGCGCGCATCGTACGCGCACACCCCGGGGCGGCGGATGGCCGTCCGGCCGGACCGCCCCTCCCACACGGGCTCCGGCGCCCACTCTCGGCCGTCCGGGCGACCACGCACGACCCGTTCGGTGAACCGGCAGCTACTTGAAGGTGAATTCTCGGCAACGCGTGGCCGATCCCTTGATCGGGCCCATGGGGAGTGCTCGCACCGTGCGCTTAGGCTGGCGTCATGGACGTGAACGTGGCCGCCGCCGCTGCCTGCGCCATAGCCGGGCTCGGCGTCGGCCTCACGGCCTCGATCGCCTTCCGTTGGAGCGAGCGCGAGCAGGCCAGGGGCAGGTACGGCGGAACCAACCGCAGCCAGGGCCGCAACCAGGGCCTGGGCCCCGCGCAGGAACCCCCGCTGCCCCCGGGGGTCGACACCGTGCTCTCCGTGCTGCGGTCCTGCGCGATCGTGCTCGGCGAGAGCGACGACGTGGTCAAGGCCAGCTCGGCGGCCTACGCGATGGGCCTGGTGCGCGGCGGCGCGGTCGCCGTCGACCAGCTGCTCGCGCTGGCCCGCTCCACCCGCCGGGACGGCGAGATCCGCCAGCTCGAACTGGAGCTGCCCCGCCCGGGTGCGGCGCGCGCCGTCGAACCGCTCGCGGTCTCGGCCCGGGTCGCCCCGCTGGGCTCCCGGCTGGTGCTGGTGCTGGTCGAGGACCAGACCGAGCGCCGCCGGGTGGAGGCGGTCCGCCGCGACTTCGTCGCCAACGTCAGCCATGAGCTCAAGACCCCGGTCGGCGCGCTCTCGCTGCTCTCCGAGGCGGTCGCGGACGCGTCCGACGACCCGGAGGCGGTGCAGCGCTTCGCCGGCCGGATGCAGATCGAGGCGACCAGGCTGGCCAGCCTGGTCCAGGAGATCATCGACCTCTCCCGGGTCCAGGACGACCGGCTGATGGTCGACCCGGAGCCGGTCGCGGTGGACGAGCTGATCGCCGAGGCGATCGACCGCTGCCGCCAGCAGGCCGCCGCCAAGCAGATCCTCATCGCGGCCGGCGGCATCGCCGGCCTCTACCTGCACGGCAACCGCGGCCAGCTCGCCGCGGCGCTCGGCAACCTCGTCGAGAACGCCGTCAACTACAGCCCGCCGCGGACCAGGGTCGCGATCGCCACCCGCCGGATCTCCAGCGCCGCCGCGCTGGGCGAGGCCGACGGCGAGCTCATCGAGATCTCGGTGACCGACCAGGGCATCGGCATCTCCGAGAAGGACCGCGAACGGGTCTTCGAACGCTTCTACCGGGTCGACCCCGCACGCTCCCGGCAGACCGGCGGCACCGGCCTCGGCCTCTCCATCGTCAAGCACGTGGCCGCCTCGCACGGCGGCACCGTGTCGGTGTGGAGCGTCGAGGGCCAGGGCTCCACCTTCACCCTCCGCCTGCCCGCCGGGCAGGCCCCCGTGGACCGGCCCCGTGCGGGGGAGTCCGCGGAACCCCTGTCAGAAACAACCCCCCAGCTTGCCCCGGAGGCCTGATCGTGACCCGAGTACTGGTGGTCGAGGACGAGGAGTCGTTCAGCGACGCCCTCTCGTACATGCTTCGCAAGGAGGGCTTCGAGGTGGCCATCGCCGCCACCGGCCCCGATGCCCTGGAGCAGTTCGAACGCAACGGCGCCGACCTCGTCCTGCTCGACCTGATGCTGCCGGGGCTGCCCGGCACCGAGGTCTGCCGCCAGCTGCGGGTCCGCTCCAACGTGCCGGTGATCATGGTCACCGCCAAGGACAGCGAGATCGACAAGGTGGTCGGTCTGGAGATAGGCGCGGACGACTACGTCACCAAGCCCTACTCCACCCGTGAGCTGGTCGCCCGGATCCGCGCGGTGCTGCGCCGCCGCGGCGAGAACGAGGGCCCCGGCGACGGCGGCGGCCCCGGCGCCCTGGAGGCGGGCCCGGTCCGGATGGACGTCGACCGGCACGTGGTGACCGTGGACGGCGCCAAGGTCGACCTGCCGCTCAAGGAGTTCGACCTGCTGGAGATGCTGCTGCGCAACGCCGGCCGGGTGCTCACCCGGATGCAGCTGATCGACCGGGTCTGGGGCGCGGACTACGTCGGCGACACCAAGACGCTGGACGTCCACGTCAAGCGGCTGCGGGCGAAGATCGAGCCGGACCCGGGCGCGCCGCGCTACCTGGTCACGGTCCGCGGCCTCGGCTACAAGTTCGAGCCGTAGACCCGGCCGTCCGGCCGCGGACACCCGAACGCCCCTCCGGTACCGGCCGGAGGGGCGTTCGCGCTTCAGCGGTGCGGCGGGGCCGGGCCTCAGTGGGCGGCCGGGACCGCCGGGGCCGACGCGCTGCCCGTGGCGGGGGCCGCCGGGGCGGTGGCCGTGCCGCTCGCGGCGGGAGCGGCCGGAGTGGTGGCACCGGCGGCCGGGGTGGCGGCACCGGTGGCGGGCGCGGCCGGGGTGGCGGCCTTGCTCGGCACGGCGGCCGGGGCGGTCGGGCCGAAGCCCTTGTACAGGTCCTTGTTCGGGCTGACCTGCGCCTCGGTGTCGAGCTTGTCGTGGTTCTTGAACGTGAAGGAGGTCGCCACGTAGCCGCCCACGGTCACGGTGGTGGAGGCGACCCTGGCGGTCGGGTTGCCCGGACCGCCGAGCAGCACCGCGCCGCCGGCCGGGACGGAGATGCTGGTCAGCGGGGCGCCCTTGTCGTCGGCGAAGGTGGCGGGGGAGCCGCCGGCGACGGTGATGGACTGCAGCTCCAGCGCCTCGGTCCCGCTGTTGCTGATGTTCACCGTCACGTTGGCGGGGCCGGTGTGTTCGCCGGAGGACTCGTCCCCGGTGACCACGACGATGTTGTTCAGGCGGACGTCGGTGCCCAGCGTGGCGGCCGCGTTGTCCGGCTTGATCTGCAGGGTTGCCGGGGTGTTCCCGGCGGCGCAGGCGGACAGCGGGGCGATGGCCAGGGCGGCGAGGGCGGCGATGCTGCCGCGTCGAAGGCTGCGGCTCACGGCGGCGGCTTCTCCTAAGTCACGTGTCGGAAGGTCAGGTCTCAGATTATCGACCTCGCTTATGCCGTCCTCACGGGGTGGTCCCTTCGTGTCGCGCGCCCGGTGCGGACGGGCGTCCGGACGGCGGCACGTCTGCGTGTCCAGGTCAAGCGCCGACCAAGATCGGATCACGATCCGGAAACGACCTGATAAACGGTGAAAACCCAAGATCAAATCACGGTTTCGGGCGTGTTGCCAGAGGTTTCAGCGGGCGGCGGAACCGCCTCCGACCTGCGGGAAGCCCTCCTCGAACACCGGTCGCAGCACGTCATGGGGGTCCTTGTCAAGCCCCGAGACCGGCCCTGACCTGCGAAAACGCCCTTCGGGTGCGCCGAAAAGCGTGTTATTCTGGAAAGCCACGGAAGGGGTCCTGTCACATGACGTTCAAGGTTGGCGACACGGTGGTCTACCCCCATCACGGGGCCGCGCTGATCGAGGCCATCGAAATTCGCCAGATCAAAGGTGTGGACAAGACCTACCTGGTGCTCAAGGTGCAGCAGGGAGACCTGACGCTCCGCGTGCCCGCCGAGAACGCGGAGTTCGTCGGCGTGCGCGATGTGGTCGGCCAGGAGGGTCTGGACCGGGTCTTCGAGGTGCTGCGCGCACCGTACACCGAAGAGCCGACCAACTGGTCCCGTCGCTACAAGGCGAACCTGGAGAAGCTCGCCTCGGGTGATGTCATCAAGGTCGCCGAGGTCGTCCGCGACCTGTGGCGTCGCGAGCGCGAGCGCGGCCTCTCCGCCGGTGAGAAGCGCATGCTCGCCAAGGCGCGCCAGATCCTCGTCAGCGAGCTCGCGCTGGCGGAGAACACCAACGAGGACAAGGCGGAGACGCTGCTCGACGAGGTGCTCGCCTCGTAGCGGCCGTCCGCTCCACAACGCTCACAGCGCCCGATGCCGGCGCGCCGCCCACCGGACCACGGGTCCGCGGGTGGTGCAGTGGCACTTCGGGCGCTGAGGCGTGTCCGGACGACGCCCCCGCACCCGAGCGGCCTGGCCGGCCTCGGGTCCGCATGACCGTTTCTGCTGCTGTGCGGGCGGAAGACGGTGGTGCTTCGGAAGGGGTCCGCGCCCGTCGTGCACGCCATGGCCATACCCACTTCGCCGAAGGAGTGAAACCTGAACGCCACAGCAGCAGTCGCAGCAGCAGTGGTGCCCGCCGCCGGCCGCGGTGAGCGCCTGGGACCGGGTGCCCCGAAGGCCCTGCGTGAACTGGGGGGCGTGCCGCTCCTGGTGCACGCCGTCCGGGCGCTGACCCGCAGCCGCGCGGTCGGCCTGGTCGTGGTCGCCGCGCCCGCCGACGGGGTGGCCGAGGTGGTCGCCCTGCTCGACAGCCACGGGCTGGAGGACAAGGACATCCGGGTGGTGGCCGGCGGGGCGACCCGCCAGGAGTCGGTCCGGCTGGGCCTGGCCGCCATCCCCGCCGAGGTCGGCATCGTGCTGGTGCACGACGCCGCCCGTCCGCTCGTCCCGGTCGAGGTGGTGGACGCGGTGGCGTCCGCCGTCCGGGCCGGCGCCGAGGCGGTGGTGCCGGCGGTGCCGCTGGCCGACACCGTCAAGCGGGTCGAGCCGGTGGCGGGCGGGCCCGAGCCGGTGCTCGACACGCCCGACCGCGCGACCCTGCGCGCGGTCCAGACCCCGCAGGGCTTCCGCCGGGAGACGCTGGCCGAGGTGCACGCCAAGGCGCTGGCCGAGGAGACCGCGCAGGACGGGGCCGGCCTGCCGCCGGTCACCGACGACGCGGGCCTGGTCGAGCGGTTCGGCGGCCGGGTGGTCGTGGTGCCCGGCCACGAGGAGGCGTTCAAGGTGACCCGTCCGCTGGACCTCGTGCTCGCCGAGGCCGTACTCGCCCGCCGGAGGGCCGCCGATGCCTACTGATCCGCAGACCCCCGTCCTCCCCCGGGTCGGCATCGGCACCGACGTGCACGCCTTCGAGCCCGGCCGCCCGCTGTGGGTGGCCGGGCTGGAGTGGCCCGGCGCCGAGGCCGGTCTGGCCGGGCACTCGGACGCCGACGTGGCCGCCCACGCCGCCTGCGACGCGCTGTTCTCGGCCGCCGGGATCGGTGACCTGGGCGCGCACTTCGGCACCGACCGGCCGGAGTGGGCCGGCGCGTCCGGGGTGAAGCTGCTCGGCGAGGCGGCCCGGCTGGTCCGCGCGGCGGGCTTCGAGATCGGCAACGTCGCGATCCAGGTGATCGGGGTCCGGCCGAAGATCGGCAAGCGCCGGGCGGAGGCGCAGGCCGCGCTCGGCGCGGCGGTCGGCGCCCCGGTCTCGGTCTCCGGGACCACCACCGACGGGCTCGGTCTCACCGGGCGCGCGGAGGGGCTCGCGGCGATCGCCACCGCTCTGGTGTACGAGCGGCGTTGACGTCCGCGGAGGAGGCCCGGGAACAATCCGCGACTGACGGGTGTTCACCGGGTGTCCTGCGGGCCCGAGTCGATAGTGTTCGTCCGGGCCCGCGCGGGCTTCCCCTCGGGCCGTACCCGCCGCCGACGAGATGAGGTTTCCGATGAGTGCCCAACTCTCCGACCGGGCCAAGGCCCTGATCGACGCCAAGAGCTTCGCCGTGGTCTCCACGATCCAGCCCGACGGCAGCCCCCAGTCCTCCGTGGTCTGGGTGACGCGCGACGGCGAGGACATCCTGTTCTCCACCGTCGAGGGGCGTCGCAAGCACCTCAACCTGCTGAAGGACCCGCGGGTCTCGCTGGTGGTCAACCCGCCGGAGAACCCGTACACCTACCTGGAGGTGCGCGGCGAGGTCTCGCTGACCCGGGAGGGCGGCCGGGAGCTGATCGACGAACTGTCCCGGAAGTACCAGGGCAAGGACTACGACTACGACGGCCCGGAGGACGTGCGCGTCGTCGTCCGGATCACCCCGCGGAAGGTGGTCGGCTCGATCTGAGCCACCCGGCGCGGCGGGGGCGGTCCCGGGCCCGACCCGGCGGAAAAGGCTCCGCCGGGGGTCTTGACATTCCAGAATGTCGCGGGGCACCCCCCGCCGCCCACTACGCTTGACGCTGTGAGCATTCGACTGTACGACACCAGCACCCGACAGGTCCGCGACTTCGTCCCGCTTGTCCCGGGTTGTGTCTCGATCTACCTGTGCGGCGCTACCGTCCAGTCGGCGCCACACATCGGGCACGTCCGGTCCTACCTCAACTTCGACGTCATGCAGCGGTGGTTCGCCTACCGCGGCTACCAGGTGACCTTCGCCCGGAACGTCACCGACATCGACGACAAGATCATCGCCAAGGAGCGCGAGCTCGGCACGCCGTGGTGGCAGATCGCCTACGAGAACGAGCGCGCCTTCAACGACGGCTACAACGCCCTCGGCTGCCTGCCGCCGACCGTCGAGCCGCGCGCGACCGGGCACATCCCCGAGATGATCGAGATGATGCGCGGCCTCATCGAGAAGGGGCACGCCTACGAGGCGGACGGCAACGTCTACTTCGACGTGAAGTCGTACCCCGACTACCTGGCGCTCTCCAACCAGAAGCTGGACAACCTCCTGCAGCCCTCCGGGGAGGGCGAGACCGGCAAGCGCGACCCGCGCGACTTCGCGATGTGGAAGTCCGCCAAGCCGGGCGAGCCGAGCTGGGAGACCCCGTGGGGCCGCGGCCGTCCGGGCTGGCACCTGGAGTGCTCCGCGATGGCCCACAAGTACCTGGGCGCGGCCTTCGACGTCCACGGCGGCGGGCTCGACCTGATCTTCCCGCACCACGAGAACGAGATCGCCCAGTCCAAGGCCTTCGGCGACGACTTCGCCAACTTCTGGGTGCACAACGCCTGGGTCACCATGGCCGGCGAGAAGATGAGCAAGTCGCTCGGCAACTCGGTGCTGGTCTCCGAGATGGTCCGGCAGTGGCGGCCGATCGTGCTCCGCTACTACCTGGCGGCGCCGCACTACCGCTCGATGATCGAGTACAGCGAGGAGTCGCTGCGCGAGGCCGAGGCCGGCTTCGGCCGGATCGAGGGCTTCGTCCAGCGCGCCGTGGAGCGCTGCGGCGCCGTCGACGCGGCGCCCGAGGTGCCGCCGGCCTTCGCCGAGGCGATGGACGACGACCTGGGCGTGCCGCAGGCGCTCGCGATCGTGCACACCGCCGTCCGCCAGGGCAACAGCGCCCTCACCGCGGACGACAAGGAGAGCGCGGTGGCGCGCTTGGCCGAGGTCCGTGCGATGCTCGGAGTACTGGGTCTGGACCCGCTCGACCCGCAGTGGGCCGGGACGGAGCGCGGCGAGGACCTCCACGGCGTGGTCGACTCGCTGGTCCGGCTCGTCCTGGACCAGCGCCAGGCGGCGCGGGCCCGCAAGGACTTCGCCACCGCGGACGCCATCCGTGACCAGCTCGGCCTGGCCGGGCTGGCGATCGAGGACACCCCGTCCGGCCCGCGCTGGACGATCAACAGCCAGTAACCCCCCGGCGACCGAGGGGTGAGGTGGGCCGTACCGGACCGGTGCGGCCCTCCCGCATGACGGAGCGCATGCCGTCGGGCGCCACCGGTACGTCCGGAGCGGCCGGCCATGCCGGACAGACAGACAGGAAGTACAGCCATGGCCGGCAACAGCCAGCGCAGGAACCGCCGCAACCCCGGGTCGAAGAAGGGCGCGAGTGTCGGTACCGGCGGCCACAGCCGGAAGGCGCTCCAGGGCAAGGGCCCGACCCCGCCCGGCGAGGAGCGCAAGGGCCACCCCAAGCAGCGGGCCGCCAACGCCGCGCTGAAGCGCGAGCGGGACGCCAAGGCCCGGGCCGGCATGCGCCGGGCCGGGGGCGGCGGGCGCGGCGGCCGCGGCGGCGCGGGCAGCGCCGAGCTGGTCTTCGGCCGCAACTCGGTGGTCGAGGCCCTGCAGGGCGACGTTCCGGCCAACGCGCTGTACGTCCAGCAGTTCATCGACACCGACGACCGGGTCCGCGACGCCTTCCAGGCCGCCAACGACCGCGGCATCCCGCTGATGGAGGCCCCGCGCCCGCAGCTGGACCAGATGACCGGCGGGATGAACCACCAGGGCCTGGTGCTGCAGGTCCCGCCGTACGAGTACGCGCACCCCGAGGACCTGCTGGACGAGGCCGCGGACTCCGGCCGGGACGCGCTGATCGTGGCGCTGGACGGCGTCACCGACTCCCGCAACCTGGGTGCCGTGGTCCGTTCCGCCGCCGCCTTCGGCGCGCACGGCGTGGTCATCCCGGAGCGCCGGGCGGCCGGCATGACCGCCGGTGCCTGGAAGACCTCCTCCGGCGCGGCGGCCCGGCTGCCCGTCGCCCGGGCGACCAACCTGACCCGGGCCCTGGAGGCCTACCAGAAGGCCGGTCTGATGGTGGTCGGCCTGGCCGCCGACGGCGAGGCCGAGATCGGCGACCTGGAGGCGCTGACCGGGCCGGTGGTGATCGTCGCGGGCAGCGAGGGCAAGGGCCTGTCCCGGCTGGTCTCGGAGACCTGCGACCTGCGGGTGCGGATCCCGATGTCCGGGCTCACCGAGTCGCTGAACGCGGGCGTCGCGGCCGGCGTCGTGCTGTACGAGGCGGCCCGGCTGCGCGCCAAGGTCGGCTGACCTCCGGGGCGCGCGCGGGCCTGAGCACGGCCCGGGCGTCCGGCGCAAGGCGTTCTCCGGAACCGCCTCCCGTTCGCCCGCAAGTCAGGGGAAAGCGATCGGATCCGACAGGGTCCGGTCGCTTTTTTCCTGATCCCTTCAAGGGAGCTCCCGACATCCACCCGGGAGAGTGTCCTAACCGGGTGTCACCCGGTTAGACGGTCGTGGACACCAGAACACCTCGGCGCCCGCTCCTGGGCGGTGGCAGCACCGGGATCGACGCGGGCCCCGGCCTCAACACGGTCAAGGTGCCGTCCGACCCGGCGCGCCTCAGCAGCACCCAGGCGAGCTTCCGGCTCAACCTCGCCACTCCGGTGGCGCCGCTGATCGACGCCCCGGCCGGACTGCTGTCCACCGGTGCGGCGTTCGGCGACCCGTACGGCACCCAGGGACTGATCCGCCGCCCGCTGGTCACCCCCCAGGTGGTCGTCCCCGCCGACGACGTGCGCGCGCTCGCCGCCGGCTTCGCCGGGGCGCCGCCGCGCCGCAAGGGCCGGGTCACCCCGGTCACCTGGACCGGCGAGGCGCGCCCGGGCGACGTCGCGGCCACCCAGCTCCTGGAGGCGGTCCGGCTCGGCGCCGTCCCGGCCGGGGTCGGCGGGCGCGGCGGACGGTCCGGCGGCTCCCTGGCGGACGCGGACACCCGGGTGCTCCCGTCGTACGGCGGCGCCCGCGCGGTGCCGCGCCAGTCGCGCGAGGGCGCCGGCACCGCCACCGAGGGCGGCGTCGGCCCGGTCGGCGCGCCGCAGGGCTGGACGCCCAGCGGCGAGCTGCCCGAGGTGTCGGCCGCCGGCGCCGAGGGCAGGCAGCCCTGGTACCCCGGCCGCCGGGTCGACCTCGGCCTGGTCCTGCTGCCGCTGCGCGCCGTGCTCGGCTCGCTCTCCGTCTACGCCGGGTTCAGCAAGCTCTGCGACCCGGTGTACTTCGATGGCGGCGAACGCGGCTCGATGATGCGCTGGCTCTCCTCGCTGCACCCGTGGAAGGTCGCCGAACCGCTGCTGGCCTTCGGGATGGCGCACCCGGTCGGCGCGGGCCTGGTGGTGTCGTTCACCGAGATCGTGGTCGGCGTGCTGACCGTGCTCGGCCTGTGGCAGCGGCTCGCGGCCGGTGCGGCGATGGCGCTGTCCGCGGCGCTGCTGTTCACGGTGAGCTGGCGGGCCGTCCCGGTCTACGACACCCCCGACCTGATCTTCCTGGCGGCGTGGAGCCCGCTGCTGATCGCCGGGGCGCCGTTCGCCTCGCTGGACGGCCGGCTCAACCTGGAGGCCTGGCGGCACTACGGCGCGGACGCCCCGGCGGCGCTGCGCCGCCGGGTGCTGCGGCGCGGCTCGGTGGTCACCTCGGTGGTCGTCGGCCTGACCCTGCTGCTCGGCTCGATGCTGGGCGCGGCGGTCCGCACCGGCGCCCGCCCGCAGCCCCCGGCGCCGTCCCGGCCGGCCGACGACTACGGCACGCCGGTCTGGCCGGGCGGCGGACCGTCCGCCACCCCCGGCGGCAAGGCCCCGGCCACCTCGGCGCCCTCGCCGGCGCCGTCCCGGCCGGCCGCGCCGAGCGCCCCGGCCACCACCGCGCCGCCGTCCGGCGGCCCGACCACGGCGAAGCCGAGCGCCACGGCCACGCCGAGCGGCAAGACGAAGCCGTCGGCCCGGCCGGAGACCGGGGCGCCCGCCTCGGGGGCCCCGGCGGCGCCCGGGTCGTCCGCACCGGCGCCGTCCGGTTCGGCGCCCTCGCAGCGGGCCACCCCGGCCCCGCCGTCCGGCAGCGGGCCGGCGTCGAAGCCGGCGCCGAGCGCCGGGACCGGCGGCCAGGGCGGCGCCCCGAGCGGCTCCGGCGGCTCGGGCGGCTCGGGGCTGCTGGGCGGGGTGCTGGGCAGCGCGCCGCTGGCCGAGCTGTCCGGCGGCGGTGCCCGCCCCTCGGCCGCCCGCCCGGTGGCGGCGACGGCCACCTGACGGGCCGGGCGAACGGCCCGGTGACGGCGACCGGCCGGGTGCTCCGTGGGGGAGCACCCGGCCGGTCGCGTTGCGGGTCGCGTTGCGGGTCGCGTTGCGGGGGCGGCTACCGCGGGGCGCGGCCGGCGCCCGAGGCGAGCTCCTTGGCGGCCTCGGTGAGGTCCTTGGCGGTGTCGATGGCCCGCCAGTAGACGCCCTGCGGCAGCTGGTAGCCGGCCAGCCGCTTGCCACGGGCCAGCTGCGGGAAGGTGGTCCGCTCGTGGTCGCCGACGTCCGGCAGCAGTTCGGCGAACTCCGGGCTGAACACGTAGAGGCCGGCGTTGATGAGGAAGGGCGACGGCGGGGCCTCGATGAAGTCCAGCACGTTGCCGAACTGGTCGGTCTCCACGGCGCCCCACGGGATCCGCGGCCGGGCCAGCGCGAGGGTGGCGACGGCGGCGCGCTCGTGGTGGAAGGCGGCCATGTCGCGCAGGCTGAACCTGGTCCAGATGTCGCCGTTGGTGGCGTACCAGGGCTCGTCGGGGCGGGGCAGCGCCTTCGCGGCGTACTTGAGCCCGCCGCCGCGGCCGAGCGGCTCGGCCTCGACCACCGTGCGGACCCGCAGCGGCAGGTCGGCCTTGTCGAGCCAGTCCTCCAGCACCTCCGCGAGGTGGCCGCAGGAGATGACCACGTCGGTGACGCCCTCGGAGGCGAGCCAGGCCAGCTGGTGGCCCAGGATCGGGGTGCCCGTGCCGGGGATCTCCACCAGCGGCTTGGGGCGGTCGTCCGTGTAGGGGCGCAGCCGGGAGCCCTGGCCGCCGGCCAGGATGACGGCCTGGGTCACCGGCACCGGGCGGGCGGCGGAGGTGTGCGGGGGAGTGGCCGTGGGGCCGGAGTCAGCGGTCATGGCTGAACAATAGGCGCACCCGCCGCGGCGGTGTACGGCCCTCCTCGGCCTTCGCCGGCCTTCCTCGGCCGGGTGCGGCCCCGCGCGGCCCCGCGCGACCCCGTGCGGCGCGCGGCTCGGCTCAGCCGGCCGCGCCGGCGGCGAAGGAGCCGTCGCAGACCGGGCGGGCGAAGGAGCGGGCCCGCTGGACGTCGCCCTGGTACTTGCGCACCGCGGCGCGGCCGAGCTCGGTGGCGAGCGAGCTGCAGTACGGGGTGAGCCCGGGCTGCTCGCGCATCGAGCGCTCCAGCAGGTCGAGGGCGCTGCCCGGGTTGTGGGCGCGCAGCTCGTCGAGGAGCGTGACGCGCAGCGCGTCCTGCGGGGCGAGCCCGTCCTGGGACCGTCCGGCTCCCGTCGTCCGGCCGATCCCGGCGCCGTCCCCGCTGGACGCCGCCACGACCTGCTGGTCCAGCGAGGTCGGCGGGGCCCACGGCACCCTGGTCACGGCGAGGGTGCCGGTGGTCACCAGGACGACGGGCAGGGCGAGGGCGACGGTCTGGCCGATGCGGCGAACTAGCTGCTTCACGCACAGGAGCGTAGCGGTGGGTAGGGCCTCCATGGCCCTCGGTGACACCATCGGGTGACACGGTGTCCCGGTTCGTCCCGGCGCCGGGTTGACGGCCGTCACCCGTGGGAGTGGCCGGGGAACGGCGGGAGCCCCGCCGGACCGGATGACGGTCCGACGGGGCTCCGCGGCGGGGCCGGTCGCCTCAGCTGGAGAGGCGGGCGCCGGTGCTGGTGGAGAAGACGTGGGTCTCGTTGGCGATCGGGACCACATGGATGGTCTCGCCGCGGGACGGGATCTGGCGGCCGTGCACGCGGACGACCAGCTCCTTGTCCTCGCCGCCGATCTTGGTGGTGCCGTACACGAAGCCGTCCGAGCCGAGCTCCTCGACCACGTTGACGGTCACGGCCACGCCCTCGATGCCGCCGCCGGAGACGACCTCGAAGTGCTCCGGGCGGATGCCGACGGTCACGGTCTTGTCGGTGCCGGCGCCGGCCAGGTCCTCGCGGGAGATGTTGACGACCGAGCCGCCGAACTTCACGCCGCCGTCGACCAGCGGGACCTCGACCAGGTTCATCGCGGGCGAGCCGATGAAGCCGGCCACGAAGAGGTTGGCGGGCCTGTCGTACATGTTGCGCGGGGTGTCGACCTGCTGCAGGACACCGGCCTTGAGCACCGCGACCCGGTCGCCCATGGTGAGCGCCTCGGTCTGGTCGTGGGTGACGTAGACCGTGGTGATGCCCAGGCGGCGCTGCAGGCCGGCGATCTGGGTACGGGTCGAGACGCGGAGCTTGGCGTCCAGGTTGGACAGCGGCTCGTCCATCAGGAAGACCTGCGGCTCGCGGACGATCGCGCGGCCCATCGCGACGCGCTGGCGCTGACCGCCGGAGAGCGCCTTCGGCTTGCGGTCCAGGTACTCCGTCAGGTCGAGGATCTTGGCGGCCTCCTCGACCTTGGTGCGGATCTCGCTCTTGTTGACGCCGGCGATCTTGAGCGCGAAGCCCATGTTCTCCGCGACGGTCATGTGCGGGTACAGCGCGTAGTTCTGGAACACCATCGCGATGTCCCGGTCCTTCGGCGGCAGGTGGGTCACGTCGCGGTCGCCGATCCGGATGGCGCCGCCGTTGACGTCCTCCAGGCCGGCCAGCATGCGGAGGCTGGTCGACTTGCCGCAGCCGGAGGGACCGACCAGGACGAGGAACTCGCCGTCGGCGATATCCAGGTCCAGCGCGTCCACCGAGGGCTTGGTCGCCCCGGGGTAGACACGGGTCGCCTTGTCGTACGTCACAGAAGCCATGGTCGTGCTCTCCTCCACCGGCAGGAACGTGCCGGACGATCCGAGTAAAGGGCGGGTGGTGCCGCTTCCGCCGGCCGCCCCAGTGGTCTGAACCACTGGACGAACCGACTCCCGGCGACGCTACCTGCGCTTCCGCCGCTTGTCAGCCCCCGGTCGGCCCGATTTCGGCATCGGTTCCATCACGCCCACCCCTCCCGCCCGGCCCCCGGATATCCCCACACCGCCCGCGCCCCGCCCGGTAGACTGCCCCCGGTGCCGCCGTGACCTCGTCGCGGACGGTCACCATGCCTCCTTAGCTCAGCTGGCCAGAGCACCGCTCTTGTAAAGCGTAGGTCGTCGGTTCGAATCCGACAGGGGGCTCCGAAGGTCCCTCCTCGAAGGCCCCCCGGCATGCCGCCGGGGGGCCTTCGTCGTTCCGTCAGGGGCGCGTCGGGCGGAGGCGGCGCAGGGTGAGGGCGGGGGCGTGGGCGGTGAGGAGTTCGGCGGCGCGGCGGTAGGAGAGGCGGGCGCGGCGGGTGTGGGGGCAGCGGTCGGCGGCGGGGGTGGCGGCCGGGGCGCGGCGGGTGGTGAGGAAGAGCGGGCCGGTGGTGCGGCCGGCCAGGAGCAGGGGGAGCAGCCGGGCGGTGGCGGCCTGCCAGCCGAGCGGCGGGGCCGGGGGCCGGGTGCGGCGGTGGACGAGGTCGAGGTCGTCGACGTCGAGGGCGAGGACGGTCCCGACGGTGGCGCCGCTCTCGTGCAGGAGGCGCCAGAGGACCTGTTCGCGCAGCGGGGCGCGGAGCGCGAACAGGGCGCGGAGCTCGTCCGGGGCGAGCGGGGCGGGGCCGTCGGCGGGGGCGGGGAGGGGGTGGTGGCGCAGGCCGTCGGCGGGGTCGGTGCGGATCCAGCCCTGTGCGCGCCACCAGGCGAGGGCGGCGCGCAGGGTGGAGAGCTCGCGGTTGAGGGTGCGCGGGTCGGTGGCCAGCGAGCGGTGGCCGACGGCGGCCCGGAGGCGGTCGGCGGCCTCGGGGCGGTCGAGCAGGGCGAGCGGCAGGACGGGCGGGCGGGAGCGGCGCCGTTCGGCCCCGGTGGGGGCGGGGCGGCCGGCCAGTGCCCAGGCCCAGGTGCGCAGGGCGATCCGGTAGACGCGGCGGGAGCCGTCGCCGAGCCCGGAGGCGGCCAGGTAGCGCTCGACGGCGACGGCGTACTCGACCGGGGGCGGGGGAGCCATTCGGACCTGCTTTCCGCAGTAAACGACGAGGAGTGGGGCCGGTGAGAGAATAGCCCGTGGCGCAGTAAAGAGCAGGTGGAACAGGGTTTTCCAGGGTATTTACTGCGGCGGCGAGGGGGGTGGTGGAAATTGACGGTAAAAGGCTCAGGTTTTTCTCCGGAAAGCCTTGCCGGGGGTTTCCGTCCGTGGGCAGACTGAGCGACCATGACAGGGGAGAAGGAGCGTGCTCCGGCCCGCCGCCGACGGCTGACCGGCCGTCTGGCCGTGCTGGGCGAACGCGATTTCAGGTGGTTCTTCGCCGGGTACGCGACCTCGCTGCTCGGCTCCTCCATGGCGCCGGTCGCGGTGGCGTTCGCGGTGCTGGACGGCGGGGGCGGCGGGACGGAACTGGGCTGGGTGATGGCCGCCCGGATCCTGCCGATCGTGCTGGTGATGGTGGCCGGAGGGGTGGTCGCGGACCGGCTGGGCAGCCGCCGGGTGATGCTGGCGGCGGACGTGCTGCGCTGCGCGGTGCAGGGGGCCTTCGCGGCGCTGCTGATCGGCGGGCACGCGCCGGTGGCGGCGATGGCGGCGCTGGTCGCCGTCTGGGGCCTCGGCGAGGGGGTGTTCCTTCCGGCGCTGGGCGCGCTGGTGCCGGCCCTGGTGCGCCGCGAGGAGCGCCTGCCGGACGCCAACACGCTGCTGGGGCTGGCCCGTTCGGTGTCCACGGTGGCCGGCCCGGCACTCGCCGGGGTGATCACCGCCGGGTTCGGGCCGGGGGCGGTGCTGCTGATCGACGCGGTGACGTACGGGGTCGGGGCGCTCGCGCTGGCCCGGCTGTCCGCGGTGGCGCCGGCCGGCCCGGACGGCGCCGGGGACTCGCTGTGGACCGATCTCCGGGACGGCTGGGGCGAGTTCCGCTCCCGGCGGTGGCTCTGGGTGACCACCGTGCAGATGGCGCTGTTCAACCTGCTGGTCTGGGCGCCGTTCCTGGTGCTGGGGCCGCTGACCGCGCAGCGCGAACTGGGCGGGGCGCGGGCCTGGGGGCTGGTGATGGGCGTGTACGGGGTCGGCGCGGTGCTGGGCGGGCTGCTGATGCTCGGGCGCCGGCCCGGCCGGCCGCTCGCGGTGGCGACGGTGGCGACGCTCGGCTGGGCGCTGCCCTCGGCGGCGCTCGCGGCCGGGCTGCCGCCGGCCTGGACGGCCGCGGCGGCGCTGGTGGCGGGGGCCGGATCGGCGGTCTGCGGCTCGCTGTACGACTCGACGCTGCAGAGCTGGGTGCCGGCGGAGGTGCTGGCGCGGGTGACGGCCTTCGGCGGGCTGGGCGCGTTCGTGCTGGGGCCGCTGGGCCTGGCGGCGGCCGGACCGCTGGCCGACCGGGTGGGGGTGGCGGCCGTGCTGGCCCTCGGTGCGGGGTGGCAGCTGGTGGCCGGGGCGGCGGTGCTGGCGGTGCGCGACGTGCGCGGCCGGCGCTGGGAGGAGCCGGACGGGGGAGCGGTGCCGGGGGCCGGGCGGCCGGCCCCGACGGCGGCGGGTGCCGGCTGAGCCGGACGGTCGTACCGTGGAGGGGTGCGGGGGCGAACGGAGGAGGCAGGACATGCCCGGTTCTCTCACCATCAGCCACCACGAGACGGCCGCGACCCTGGACCACGCGGACGCCGTGCGGCTCGCCGCCGTCCTGGACGAGCTGGCGTACCTGCTGGGGATCCCGGGGCCGAACCGGATCAACGACGCCCAGCTCGCCGCCCTGTGCGAGGGGCGGGCCCCGGACCGGGCCGACCTGGCGCGGTGGTCGCGCGGGCTCGCCGCGGAGCTGAGGGGCCGGCGCCCCTGACCGCGCAGGTGTCGGAGCACCCGCCGGACCCGCCGTACGATGGCGCGCGGGGCGGGTGGTCCGCGCGCACCGCGGAGGGCGGGGGGAACGACGTGGCAGAGCGTACGGCGCCGATGGCCTGGCTGACGGTGGACACCCCGTTGCCGAGCGGCCCGCTGCACGTCGCGGTGACCGCGCAGGGCGTGGCGGCCGCCGGCTACCTCGGCCGGGAGGGCGAACTCCCGCGCTGCGCCGACGAGTCGAAGATCTCCGCGGTCACCGGCCGGGTCGGCGAGTACCTCGCGGGCCGCCGCCGGCAGCTGGACCTGCCGATCGACTGGAGCCTGAGCACCGGCCCGCACCGGGCGGTGCTGCAGACGCTGCTGCGCGAGGTGCCGTTCGGGAGCACCATCACCTACGGCGAACTCGCGGACCGCAGCGGGGTGTTCGGCGAGATCGAGGAACCCGGGCTGGCGGCCCGGACGGTCGGGCAGATGATGGCCGCCAATCCCGTCGCGCTGCTGGTGCCCTGCCACCGGGTGGTGGCGGCGGACGGGATCGGCGGCTTCGGCGGCGGCCGGGTCGGGATCGACGTGAAGCGCTGGCTGCTCACCCTGGAGGGTGTGCTCGATCCGACGCTGGACTGGAACGGCCCGCTCTAGCAGCCGTGATGACGGGTCGTCAGTGCACCAGCTGGCCGGCGCCCGCCGCCAGTCCGGCCGGCCCGCCCGGGGCGAGCGGCGGCAGCACCGGCTGGATCCCGGAGACGAGGGTGTACTCGATGCCCGCCGGGTCCCCGGTCCACTCGGTGTCCGGCCGTTCGCCGAGCGCCAACTGCACCGCGTTCCAGGGCAGGTTGAGCCCGCACAGGCGCAGCTGGTGCAGCCCGCCGGAGGGCCGGGTGTTGACGTCGATGACCACCGGCTCGCCGCGCAGGTGCCGGAACTGCACGTTGGAGAGGTAGGCCATCCCGGTGGCCTCGACCAGCCGGCGGGCGGGTTCGAGGTACTGGGGCGCGGTGGTGAAGCTGCGCCGGCGGCGGTGCTTGCTGCGGCCGACGGCGGCGAGCAGGGTGCCGTCCAGGTCGGCGAGGCAGTCCACCGAGACCTCGGGGCCGTCGAGGTAGGGCATGACCAGCAACTCGGTGGTGGCGTCCGGGTTCTCGCGGGCCGCCCGGTCGAGCGCGGCGACCACCTGGTCGACCTGGACGCGGCTGTCCCAGCCGGCCAGCCGGTGCAGTCCGAACGGCTCGCGGGTGAGGACCCGGAAGCCCTCGCCGCCGGCGCCCGAGGCGGGCTTGAGGCAGGCGGTGAGGCCGGACTCCTCGATCCGGTCGACGGCGCCGACCAGGTCCCCGGCGGTGCGCACCAGCCACCAGGGCGGGGTGGGGAGTCCGGCGTCGGCCATCGCCGCGTAGCCGTCGGCCTTGCTCTCGAAGGCGGCGATCGCGGTGGCCGGCGGGCAGGCGAGGGCGGTGCCGACGGCCTCGAACTCCTGGCGGTGCAGGGATATCGCGAGCTGGTGCAGCCGGGGCACGAAGACGTCGACGCGGTGGCGGGCGCAGTGGTCGAGGGCGAAGGCGACGTAGGCGTCGGGGGTGAGGTCGGCGGGTTCCAGGCCGGCCGTGTCGGCGGCGGCGAGGACGGGGGAGTCGGGGTCGGCGTGCGTCGCGTGGATCCGGACCGGGCGCGGGGCGGCGCGCAACTGTTCGATGAAGAACACGTTCTCGGCGTACGTGCGGTTGAGCCAGACGGTGACGGGGGCGCTCATGGGGCCTCCCAGGGCAGGGGTGAACGAGGGGAAGGGCTGTCTCGCGGCCGCGCTCGTCCAGTGGCCCGTGGCCCTTTGAGGTGGCACCTTAGCGGCCTCCCGAACGGGCGCGTACGCGGGGTGGGCCGGTGGCGCACGGCCCGGGGAAGCAGACCGGAGGGTTTCATTCCGGAAAGAATTAGATCACTTGATCGAATGAATATCGATCAGACATTCTATTCGTACTATTTTTTCGGTTATCCCGACCACCCGAAAGAGTGATTGCGGCGCCCCTCCGAACGGGGTCACCATGATTGTTGCAAGTTGCAAGGCGACACTTCATCGGGTACGGGCACGCGAAGGGCTTCCTATGTCGACCGAAACCAACGTCGGTATTCCTGCACCGGGCGGTGAAGCACAGGCCGGGGAGCAGCAGAGTCTTGCCACGGCCGCCGCGCGGAACCTCGCGACGACGACCAAGTCCGCGCCGCAGATGCAGGAGATCAGCCCCCGTTGGCTGCTCAGGGCACTCCCCTGGGTCCAGGTCTCGGCCGGCACCTACCGCGTCAACCGCCGGCTGCGGCACGCCGTCGGCCGCGGCCGGGTCAGCTTCGACCGGACCGGCAGCGAGGCCCGGATCCTGGCGCCGACCCTGCGCGAGGTGCCGGTGCTGCGCGGCTTCCCGGACGACGCCGTGCTGGAGGAACTGGCCGGGCGGTTCGTCCAACGCGAGTTCTCCGCGGGTGAGGTCCTGGTCTCGGCGGGGTCGCCGATCGACGAGGTCTTCATCATCGCGTACGGAAAGCTCAGCCGCCTCGGTACGGGCAAGTACGGCGAGGAGGCCGTCGTCGGCACCCTGGCCGACGGCGACCACCTGGGCGACGAGGTGCTCCAGCAGGAGAACGCCACCTGGCCCTACGCCGTCCGGGCGGACACCGCGGGCACCCTGCTGTCCCTGCGGTTCTCCGACTTCCAGCAGCTCGCCGACCGCTCCGAGGCGCTCCAGCTGCAGGTCATGGAGTACCTGGCCGGGTTCCAGCAGCCGCAGAACAAGCACGGCGAGGCGGCGATCGACCTCTCGGCCGGCCACCACGGCGAGTACGAGCTGCCCAGCGCCTTCGTGGACTACGAGCTCAAGCCGCGCGAGTACGAGCTGAGCGTCGCCCAGACGGTCCTCAAGGTGCACACCCGGGTGGCCGACCTCTACAACCAGCCGATGAACCAGACCGAGCACCAGCTGCGGCTGACCATCGAGGCCCTGCGCGAGCGCCAGGAGCACGAGCTGGTCAACAACCCGGAGTTCGGCCTGCTCGCCAACGCCGACTACGACCAGCGCATCCAGACCCACTCCGGCCCGCCCACCCCGGACGACGTGGACGAGCTGCTGAGCCGCCGTCGCAGCACCAAGCTCTTCCTGGCCCACCCGCGGGCCATCGCGGCGTTCGGCCGCGAGTGCAACCGGCGCGGCCTCTACCCGGACACCGTCGAGGTGCAGGGCCGCCGGGTGTTCGGCTGGCGCGGGGTGCCGGTCTTCCCGTGCAACAAGATCCCGATCGTCAACGGGACCACCTCGATCCTCGCCATGCGCACCGGCGAGGACAACCAGGGTGTCATCGGGCTGCACCAGACCGGAATTCCCGATGAAGTCGAGCCGAGCCTTTCGGTGCGGTTCATGGGCATCAACGAGAAGGCCGTCATCTCCTATCTGGTGAGCGCCTACTACTCCGCCGCGATTCTGGTGCCGGACGCCGTCGGCGTGCTGGAGAACGTCGACATCACGCACCGCTAGGGCCGACCGCGGCGGGGCCGGCCCGACCCCGGGCCGGCCCGTCGCACCACCAAGGGGGAGGACCCATGGGAATGTTCACGCTGGAGCGCGACCATCGCGAGGGGAACGAGGCGCAGGACGTCCTCGCCCGCGCCCGCACCCTGGTCGACCCGGTGCTCCGGGCCGCCGTGGACTCGCTCCCCGGCACCATGCGCCGGGTCGCCGGCTACCACTTCGGCTGGTGGGAGGCGGACGGCTCACCGTCGACGGCGTCCTCCGGCAAGGCCATCCGGCCCGCCCTGGTGCTCGCCGCCGCCCAGGCCCTGGGCGGCGACCCCGCCGCGGCCACCGCCGCGGCGGCCGCCGTCGAGCTGGTGCACAACTTCACGCTGCTCCACGACGACATCATCGACCGGGACGAGACCCGGCGGCACCGCCCCACCGCCTGGCTGGTGTTCGGCACCACCGAGGCCATCCTGGCCGGGGACGCCATGCACGCGCTGGCCCTGCGGCTGCTCGCCGAGGACGGCCACCCGGCCGCGGGCGACGCCGTGCGCCGGCTGGCCGACTGCGTGGTGGAGCTCTGCGAGGGCCAGCAGATCGACTGCGCCTTCGAGCAGCGCAACGACGTCTCGCTGACCGAGTGCCTGGCGATGGCCGAGGCCAAGACCGGGGCGCTGCTCGGCGCCGCCTGCGCCATGGGCGCCCGGTACGCGGGCGGGTCGGAGGCGGCGGCCAAGGCGATGGACGGCTTCGGCCGGGAGATCGGCCTGGCGTTCCAGCTGATCGACGACCTGATCGGCATCTGGGGCGACCCGGCCGTCACCGGCAAGCCGGTCGGCGCGGACCTCCTGGTCCGCAAGAAGTCGCTACCGGTGGTCGCGGCGCTGGGCTCCGGCACGCCCGACGGGGCCCGGCTGGCCGAGCTGTACGCGCTGGAACGGCCGCTCACCGGGGAGGAGTTGGCCGCCTGCGCGGCCGCCGTCGAGGGCGCCGGCGGGCGCGCCTGGTCCCAGGGGGAGTCCTGCGACCGGATGGCGGCGGCGATGACCCAGCTGGCCCTCGCGGTGCCCGAGCCGTCGGCCGCCGACGAGCTGCTCGCGCTCGCCGAGCTGGTCACCCGCCGCACCCACTGAGCCGGCGCCCGCCGGGGCAGCGGGACGCCGCGAGGAGCGCCGGGGGTGCGGGGGCGCCGGGGGAGCGGCCCGGCCGCCGCCTGCCCGCCGGGCGGGACCGGTCCCGCCCGGTCAGCGCGCCGGGGCGAGCGCCTCCAGCAGGCGCCGCTCCTTCGCCGGCTCGATGCCGTGCAGGATCCGGCCGCGCTTGCGCCCGTCCGGCTCCGTGTCGTCCGCCGGCCCGCGCTGCCGCAGCCACTCCCAGGTGTCCGCGGCGGTCTCGGCGAAGGGCCGGCAGCGCAGCCCGGCCGCCTCGGCCCGGCGGGTGTCGGCCCGCCAGGTGCCCGCCGCCTCCGGCACGTCGGGCATCCAGAGCGGCAGCTCGCTCCACGGCCGGACGCTGTCCGGTCCCTCGGCCGTCAGCGGCCCGTCCGCGACCCAGACGAGTTCGACGCTGCCGTCACCGGCCGCCGCGGCGCAGCCCGCCAGGAACTCCCCGTAGGTGAGCCGGCCGGGCGGCGCCGTGGTGATGAAGCGGCCGGCCGTGCCCGCCGTCAGCCGGTCCAGCCCGAACACCGCGAAGTCCCGGACGTCGATCAGCTGCATCGGCCGCCCCGGCTCGCCGGGCGCCAGCACCCGCCCGCCCCGGGCCATCCGCTCCAGCCACCACGGCAGCCGGCCGCCCTGCTCGTGGGGGCCGATCAGCAGCCCGCTGTTGAGGAGCAGCGCACGGCCGGCGCCGAAGTGCTCCAGGACGGCCCGCTCGCAGCCGGCCTTGAGGGCGGTGCCGAACTCCTGCCCGGGCGGGGTGTCGGCCGGACACGGGTGCCGCGGGGAGGTCTCGTCGACCACCCGGGCCGGCCAGTCGGTGAAGGCGTGGACGGAGGAGACCAGGGTGTAGTGGCCGGCGCGGTCGCGCAGCAGCCGGGCGGACCGCGCGGCCTGGGCGGGCTGCTGGGCCGAGGTGTCGACCACGGCGTCCCAGGACCGCCCCTCGGCGAGCCGGGCCAGGTCGTCGGCCGCGTCGCGGTCGCCGCGCACCGCTTCCACACCGGGCAGGTCGGAGGCCGTGCGGCCGCGGTTGAAGGTGGTGACCTCGTGGCCGCGGGCGAGGGCTTCGGAGGCGAACGCCCGCCCCAGGAAGGACGAGCCGCCGAGCAGAAGGATCTTCATACCGGCAAGGCTGTCCCGGCCTCCACTGCCGCATACCGGCGTTCGCCACGGGCGGAGGCCGGTGCCCGTCCGGGCGGCCCCGGATGGCCGGGGGAGGGCCCGCGGCGGCCGAGATGCCGACCCCCGGGGGCCCGCATAGCATCCGATTCGTACTGGTACGTCCCTCCGCCCCGTCCGTCACGCAGCCGCCGCGCCCCGCCCCGGGGCACGGCGCAGGGAAGAGCGCCACCATGGTCAACCCGGCACTCGTGGACCCGGACACCATCCGCGCGACCGCCGCCGAGGCGTGGATCCGCGGCTACCCGGTCCTGCAGAACTACCGCACCCTGTACACCCAGGCACTGGACGACGCCGACCCGCGCCACACCGGCGGCTTCGGCGTCTTCCGGCACTACCCGCGCCCCGCCACCCCGGCCGACACCGACGTCGTCACGCCCAACAACGACACCCCGTACTCCTGGGCCTGGCTCGACCTGCGGACCGAACCCTGGGTGCTCTCCGTCCCCGCCACCGACCGCTACTACGTCCTGCCGGTGCACGAACTCGACACCGTCTACGCCGGGTTCGTCGGCTCCCGGACCACCGGCCAGGAGGCCGGCGACCACCTGGTGGCCGGCCCCGACTGGCACGGCGAACCCCCGCCCGGCGTCAGGAGCGTCATCCGCACCACGACCCGGCTGGCCGGCATCCTCGGCCGCACCCACCTCGGCGGGACGTCCCCCGCGGACATCGCGGAACTCGCCGCGGTCCAGCAGCAGTACCGCCTCCGTCCGCTGCACGCCTACGCCGGCACGCCGGAGCCCGAGCCCGCCCCGCAGCCCGTCTGGCCGGTCTGGCGCGACGAGGTGCTCGACACCGTCGAGTTCTTCGTCTTCCTCGACTTCCTGCTCGGCTTCCTGCCCGCCGAGGCCGCCGCGCCCGAGGAGGACGGGCTGCGCGGCCGGCTGGCCGACCTCGGCATCGACGGCCGCGGCGAGTTCGAACCGGCCGCCCTGCCCCTGGCGGTCCGCGCCGAGATCGAGCGCGGCATCGCCGACGCCAAGGCCGGACTCGCCCGTGCCGCCACCCGCGCCGAGTCCTCCGTCGGACTCTTCGGCACCCGTGAACAGCTCGGCACCCGGTACCTCGACCGGGCGGTCGGCGCGCTCACCGGCCTGTACGGGCTGCCCGTCGAGGAGGCCTGGTACGGCGGCTGGCAGGCCGACGCCGCCGGCCACCGCCCGCCCGACGCGAGCGAGCACGACCACCTGCTGCGCTTCCCGCCGGACGCGCTGCCGCCCGCCCGGCACTTCTGGTCGGTGACCATGTACGCGCTGCCCGGGCTCCACCTGGTCGACAACGCCCTGGACCGCTACTCCGTCGGCGACCGCACCCCCGGCCTGGTCCACGACCCGGACGGCGGGCTCACCCTCTACGTCCAGCACAAGCGGCCCGCCGACGCCGACCACTCGGCCAACTGGCTGCCCGCCCCGGACGGCCCGTTCACCGTCGTGATCCGTCTCTACGGACCGGACGCGTCCGTGCTCGACGGCCGCTGGACGCCACCGCCGCTCACCCTGCGCTGACCCCCGCCCCCGCCCGCCCCGGCACCCGGGAAGGACCCCCATGAACCAGCCCGAGCTGGAGGCCCTGGCCGCCGACGCCTACGTCTACGGCTATCCGCTGGTCGCCGGCCTCACCACGGTCGACCGCTTCGTGCACGGAGGCCTGGGCGTCCTGCCGCCCACCCCGTTCAACCGCTTCGCCCACGCCACCCGGCTGGCGGGCCCGGACGACGACTTCGCCTCCGTCAACAACGACGTCCTCTACTCGGTCGCCCCCCTCGACCTCTCCGAGGGCCCGCAACTGCTGCACCTGCCCGACACCGCAGGCGCCTACCACGTGCTGCAGTTCGTCGACGCGTGGACCGACAACTTCGCCTACCTCGGCAGCCGCGCCACCGGCGGCGCGGCCCGCACCTGGCTGGTCGTCCCGCCCGACTGGCACGGCACCCCGGCCGACCCCGACCGGGTGATCGCCGCACCGACCACCGTCGCCACCCTCGTCGGCCGCTTCGCCTGCGCCGGGCCGGACGACCTCCCGCGGGTCCGGGCCCTCCAGGAGGGGCTCGTCCTCGAACCGCTGGAACCCGGCGGAGTCGCCGCCGGACTCCCCGCCCCCGACCCCGACGTGCCCGAGCGGCTGGCCTTCTTCGAACGGCTCCGGGTCTGGCTGGCCGCCTACCCGCCCGCCGCCGCCGACCGCGACTACCAGCAGCGGTTCGCACCGCTCGGCCTCCTCGACACCGGTCCCTCGCCGTACCGCGCCGCCGCCCCCGACTGGACGCTCGCCCTGGCGACCGGACTCGCCGCCGGGCGCGAACGCGTCGAGGACGCCACCCGGCCGCCCGAGGACCACCCGCCCGGCGAATGGCGCGCCGCCCTCCACCTGTTCGACCACAACACCGCCTTCCTCGGCCCCGGCACCCGCGACGAACCCGAGTGGCGGATCCCCGACCGCCGCGCCGCCTACCTCAGCCGGGCCGCCGCCGCCCGCGCCGGCCTCTGGGGCTGCCACGCGTACGAGGCCCTGCACGCCGGCACCACCGACGACGCCGACGGCCGCCCCCTCGACGGCACCCACCCGTACACCCTGCGCTTCCCGCCGGACGGGCTGCCGCCGGCCGAGGAGTTCTGGTCCCTCACCGTGTACGGCCTCCCGGACCAGCACCTGGTCGCCAACCCGGCCGCCCGCTACGCGATCGGCAGCCGCACCCCCGGCCTGCGCCCCGACCCGGACGGCGGCCTCACCCTCCACCTCCGCCACGAGCGCCCCACCGCCCCGTCCGAGGCGGCGAACTGGCTCCCCACCCCCGCCGGCCCGTTCCGCCCGGTGATCCGCCTCTACCGCCCGGGCCCCACCGTCCTGGACGGCACCTACCGCCTCCCGCCGCTGCGCCGGGCGTAGGGCGCGGCCCGCCAGGAAGGACGCGCGATGGGTGATGCCGTCGGCCGGATGCTGGCCTCGGCCGCGGGCATCGCGATCACCCCGATGGCGCTGATCGCGACCGTCCTGCTGCTCGCCACGCCCCGGGGCCCGGCCAACGGGCCGGCGTTCGCCGCCGGCTGGGCGGCCGCGCTGACGGCGGTGACGGCCCTCGTGGTGCCGCTCGGGTCCCGGCTCGCCGGGGACGTCGCCGGCCCGGACTGGTCGTGGTGGTTCGAGCTGGCCGTGGGCGGTCTGCTCCTGCTGCTCGGCGCGCGCCAATGGTGGGACCGTCCCCGCGAGGGCCGGGTGCACGGGCCGCCGGCCTGGATGCGGACGGTCGACCGGTCCACCCCCGCCCGGTCCGCCGCCCTGGGGGCGGCCCTGCTGGCGGGCGACCCGAAGAACCTGCTGCTGGCCGTCGCCGCCGCCGTCGCCGTCGGAACCGGCGGCAGCCCGGCCCCCGGCAAGGCGGGGGCCGCCGCGCTGCTGGTGCTGATCGGGTCGCTCGGCACCCTGCTGCCCCTGGCCGTCCATCTCCGCGGCGGCTCCCGTGCCACCCGCCGGCTGGACGAGTGGAGGGCCTGGGCCGCCACCCACAACACCGCGATCCTGCTCACCCTGCTCCTCACCCTCGCCACCGCCCACCTGGGCACCGCCCTGTCGGGCCTCACCACCTGACCCCGACCCGGCCGCCGCGGTGCGGCACGCGGTTCGCGGGGCCGCGTCCTGGGGTTGTGGCCTGATCGTGGGCGTCGTCCTCGTGCGGCGGAGGGTGTCCGGCTTCATCGGGGCGTGGGACCCGGGGTGGCGGTGGACGTGGACGTGGACGTGGACGTGGAGGGGGAGGGGGACGCCGGAGCGGTCGGCTCGGGCGTCGGTGTGGCTGTCGGCGTGGGAGCCGGCGTCGGCGTCGGCGTGGCGCTCGGGGACGGGGTGGTCGTGGGGGCCGGGGTGGGGGCGGTGGGGCTCGCGGTGGGTTCGGCGGTGGCGGGGGCCGTCGGGGACGGGGTGGCGCCGCCGCGGTGCCGGGGGCCGCCCTCCAGGGTGACCACCGCCTGCGAGGGCGGCAGCGCGATCCGGGCGGTCCAGCGGGTCGCGGGGGCGAGGTCCTCGTCGACGCCGACGATCACCGTGATCCGCTGTCCGGGCGCGAGCGTGCCCGCGTCGCGGCTGAGCCGCAGCCAGGGCGCGTCCACGACGGCGTGCCAGTGGATCTCGGTGCCGCCGGAGTTGGTGAGGGTGAGCACCGTGCGGTTGCCGTACTCGCCCGCCTCGACGGTCAGCAGACCACCCGACGCGGGCGCCTCCTCCGCCGCCCCGCCCGTGCCGCCCGCCCCTCCCGCGCCGCCCACCGGGGCGGCGGGGACCGGCGTGGGCCCGGCCGCCGGGGCGGCGACCAGGGCGGGGCCGCCGAGCGCGCTCGCCCCGTGCGCCGGGACCGGGACCAGCGGCCCCTGGACCCCGGGCAGCAACGTTTCTGCAGTGAGCGGTCCTGCCCCCGCCAGCTCCATCCCGGCCACCGCCGGACCGGACCCGCGGTAGGCCCCGCCCGCCGCCCCGATCGCGGCGCCGACCGCCCCGGTGGACCCCGGGGAGCCACCGGCGGTCGCCGCGCCGCCCGCCGGTCCGCCCGCCCGGCCCCCCGTCGAACCCCCTGCCGCACCCCCCGCCGAGCGCTCCCCCTCGACCCGGACCGAGGAGACCGCCGCCACCCCGGGCCCGCCGCCGCCCCGGTGCCCGGCCCACAGGGCGACGACCGGCGCGGCCAGTACGGCGGCCAGCACCCCGGTGGTCACCACCCGCCGCCGCACCGTCGGCCCCCGCCCGGCGTCCGGCGCGCGGTGCCGGGGGAACCCGCCCTGGTCGAAGCGGAGCCCTGGCTCGGCCACCGGCGCGGGTGCCGGCGCCCCCCGCCCGGGGCGCCGGGCCGCCGAGGGCAGGAACACGACGGTCCCGCCCGGGACCGCGCTGCCGCCGGACGGCGCGGCGAGCACCGGCAGCCCGGACAGGCCCGCCGTCCCGTCCTCCGGGACCTCGCCCGCGACCCGCTCCGCCGTGCCCCGGCAGGTCGGGCAGTCCACCACGTGCTGCACCAGCTCCCGGCGCAACGCGGGGCCGAGCACCCAGTCCCGCCAGCTCTCCGCCCCCGCGCCGCCGAGCCGGTCCAGCTCGGGGCAGCTGCCGACGCCGAGCACCAGCAGGGCGGCCCTGGTCCGGCCGACCTCGGCCCGTGCGGAGGCGAGCAGCGCCCGGACGGTCTCGAACGGCTGTCCGAGGACGGCTGCCACCTCGATCGGGGTGAGCCGGTGCCGGACGGACAGCTCCAGGGCCTCGCGCTGCTCCGGGCCGGTGCCGGCCGCCTCGGGCCAGGCCAGCGAGGCCAGTTCGCGCCGCCGCCGGACCGCCTCCGCCCCGCCGTCCCGGCCCGCCCCGCTCCGGTCGCCGCCCGTGGCCGTGCCCGCCGCCCCGTCGGCCAGCCGCCGCAGGCAGCAGTACCGGGCCAGCGAGTACAGCCAGGCCCGGACCAGCCCGGGTTCGGCGAGCCGGCCGCCGTGCCGGACCGCCAGCTCGCGCACCTCCCGCAGGGCGGCCTCGGCGGCGTCGTGCTCGCACAGCACCGAGAGGCAGTAGGTGAAGAGGCCGTCCACCTGTCGCTCGTACGCCGCGAGGACGGCGTCGCGCGGCCCTTCCGTACTCGTCGTCACCCGTCCGACGGTAGAGAGCGCACCAGCCCTGCCTGGGCGATTCCGCCCGGTTGTACTTCTTTCGGGTAACAACATCGCCCATGCGTGGACCCCGCCCGGCGGCCTCACGGGTCCCGGCCCCGGCCCGCTGCTCCGCCCGTCGCCCCGCCCGCTGCTCCGCCCGTCGCCCCGCCCTGTCGTACCCAGGCGCTACGGTGACCGCATGGCTGCCCGTACCAAGACCACCGCCAAGCCGCGCCCGGCCTACCGCTGCACCGAGTGCGGCAACCAGCTGCCCAAGTGGGTCGGCCGCTGCCCGGAGTGCAACGCCTGGGGCACGGTCGAGGAGTACGGCGCGGTGCCGATCCGGACCACCGCCGCCGGCCCGGTCAGCGCGCCCGCCCGCCCGATCGCCCAGGTGGACGGTCAGGTGGCGACGGCGCGCTCCACCGGCGTGCCCGAGCTGGACCGGGTGCTCGGCGGCGGCCTGGTCCCGGGCGCCGTGGTGCTGCTGGCGGGCGAGCCCGGCGTCGGGAAGTCCACCCTGCTGCTGGACGTCGCCGCCAAGGCGGCCACCGCCCAGCACCGCACCCTCTACGTCACCGGCGAGGAGTCGGCCGGCCAGGTCCGGCTGCGCGCCGACCGGATCAACGCGCTCTCCGAGCACCTCTACCTGGCCGCCGAGTCCGACCTCGGCGCCGTCCTCGGCCACATCGAGGCGGTCGGCCCCGGTCTGCTGATCCTGGACTCGGTGCAGACCATCGCCTCCGCCGAGCTGGACGGCGCACCCGGCGGCCCGGCCCAGGTCCGCGAGGTGGCGGGCGCGCTGATCCGGGCCTCCAAGGAGCGCGGCATGGCCACCCTGCTGGTCGGCCACGTCACCAAGGACGGCCAGATCGCCGGCCCCCGCCTGCTGGAGCACCTGGTGGACGTGGTGCTGAGCTTCGAGGGGGACCGGCACGCCCGGCTGCGGATCATCCGCGGGGTCAAGAACCGCTACGGCGCGACCGACGAGGTCGGCTGCTTCGAGCTGCACGACGAGGGCATCGAGGGCCTGGCCGACCCGTCCGGCCTCTTCCTGACCAGGCGTGACAAGCCCGTGCCGGGCACCTGCCTGACCGTGACCCTGGAGGGGAAGCGGCCGCTGGTGGCCGAGGTGCAGGCGCTGATGGTGGATTCGCAGATCCCCTCGCCGCGCCGGACCACCTCCGGCCTGGAGTCGCCCCGGATCGCGATGATCCTGGCCGTGGTCGAGCGTCACGGCGGGGTGAAGCTCGGCAAACAGGACATCTACACCGCCACCGTCGGCGGGGTGAAGCTCTCCGAGCCCTCGGCGGACCTCGCGGTGGCGCTCGCGGTGGCCAGTTCCTCCTCCGACACCCCGCTGCCCAGCAACCTGGTGGCGATCGGCGAGGTCGGTCTGGCCGGCGAGGTGCGGCGGGTGACGGGTGTGCAGCGGCGGCTGGCCGAGGCGCACCGGCTGGGCTTCACCCACGCGCTCGTCCCGCCGGACCCGGGCAAGGTGCCGCCGGGCATGAAGGTGGTCGAGGTGGCCGACATCGGCGAGGCGCTGCGGGCGATCCCGGGCCGCCGCCGGGCCGCCGCCAGGCCGAAGGCTGAGTCCCCGTCGGCGCCGCCGGCGCCCCGCGCGCCCCGGCCGGCGGCCCACCCGGAGGAGCTCATGGACGGGTGGGAGCCGCTCGACTCCGACGAACTGCGCTGACCCAAGCCCTGTCGTTGCCGCACGCAGTTAGACTTTCCCCTGTCTCATTGGTGATAAGGCAGTACTAAGCGACAGAGCAACAGACCGCAGGCCGGCGCCCCGTGCGAGGGCGGGCGGTACGGGGTCGACCGGAGGAGTCACGTGGCAGCCAGCGACCGGGCGGACAAGTCCTCCCGCGAGGAGGCCCTGCTGCGGGCCTCCCTCACCGCCATCGCCCCCGGCACCGCGCTGCGCGACGGCCTGGAGCGGGTGCTCCGGGCCAACACCGGCGGCCTGATCGTGCTCGGCTTCGACAAGACCGTCGAGTCGCTGTGCACCGGCGGTTTCGTGCTCGACGTCGAGTTCACCGCGACCCGGCTGCGCGAGCTGTGCAAGCTCGACGGCGCCGTGGTGCTGGACAAGGACATCACCAAGATCGTCCGGGCCGGCGTCCACCTGATGCCGGACTCCACCATCCCGACCGACGAGACCGGCACCCGGCACCGCACGGCCGAGCGCGTCAACCGGCAGACCGGCTTCCCGGTGGTCGCGGTCTCGCACTCGATGCGGCTGATCGCCATGTACGTCAACGGCACCCGCCGGGTGCTGGAGGACTCCACCACCGTGCTGTCCCGCGCCAACCAGGCGCTGGCCACCCTGGAGCGCTACAAGCTGCGCCTGGACGAGGTGGCCGGCACGCTCTCCGCCCTGGAGATCGAGGACCTGGTGACGGTCCGGGACGTCACCGCCGTCGCCCAGCGGCTGGAGATGGTCCGGCTGATCGCCACCGAGATCGCCGGGTACGTCCTGGAGCTCGGCATCGACGGCCGGCTGCTCTCGCTCCAGCTGGACGAGCTGATCGCGGGCGTGGAGCCGGAGCGCGAGCTGGTCGCCCGGGACTACTTCCCGGAGCGCGCCGCCAAGAAGGGCCGGACCGTCAACGAGGTGCTGGCCGACCTGGAGGCGCTGACCCACGCCGAGCTGCTGGACCTCCAGACGGTGGCCAAGGCGCTCGGCTACTCGGGCTCGCCGGAGTCGCTGGACTCGGCCGTCTCGCCGCGCGGCTACCGGCTGCTGGCCAAGATCCCGCGCCTGCCCAACACGGTGATAGAGCGCCTGGTGGAGCACTTCGGCGGTCTGCAGAAGCTGCTGGCCGCGAGCATCGACGATCTGCAGACGGTCGAGGGCGTCGGCGAGACCCGGGCCCGCTCGGTCCGCGAGGGGCTGTCCCGGCTTGCCGAATCGTCCATTCTGGAGCGCTACGTCTGAGCCGGGCGCACCGCCCGTGAACGCCGGAGCCCGGACCGCCTGAGCGGTCCGGGCTCCCTGCTGTCGTGCCGTGCCGGTGAGGGCGGTTCAGTTCTCCAGGCGGATCGAGGAACGGGCCGAGGCCTGGCCGCCGGAGAGGCCGGTGAGGTCGGCGACCACCAGGTAGGTGCCGGCCGGGGCGGGCGCCGGGTCGGCGGTGGCGCACTGCGGCTTGCTGCGGACCCGGTCCCAGCTGAAGGTCTCGGTCAGCCCGCCGTTGGCGGGGAGCTGGACCCAGCTGCTGTTCTTGTCGGCCGGGCAGTCGCCGGAGGACCAGATGCGCTCGCCGTTGCTGGCGGTGACGGTGATCGCCGAGGCGGTCCGGCCGAGGTCCAGCCGGCAGGTGGTGGCCGAGGAGTTGTTGATGGTCAGCGCCAGCTTGGGCTTGTCCTTGGGCTGGTAGGCGTTCTGCGCGCCGGCCAGATTGAGCGTCACCTGCGAGGAGGCGCAGACCGGCAGGGCCATGATCTCCGGGGTGTTCACCGGGGGCGGGCCGCCGGTGCCGCCACCGCCGGTGCCTCCGCCGCCCGCGCCGCCGCCGGTGGCAGCGCCGCTCGCCCCGCCGGCCGCCGCCCCGCCCGCCGCGGGTGCCGGGCTGCCCCCGCCGGTGGTGCCGCCGGTGCTCACGCTGACGTCGCCGCCGCCCCCGCCGCCGACGGCACCGCCGGAGGCGCCGCCCCCGCTGCTGCCGCTGCCGGGGCGGGAGTTGTTGGCGGGCCCGGTCGGTGAGGCGCCCGGCGTGATCGCCTGGGCGGGCGTCTGGCTCTGCGACTGGGTCGGTGCGGCCTGCGCGGCCTTGTCCTTCGGGCCGTCGTCACCCCCGCCCTGATCGGTCATCAGCCAGATGACGAGGGCGGCGACCGCGACGACGGCGACGAGCACGACGATGCGCCGACGCCAGTAGATCGAGGCCGGCAGCGGTCCTACGGGTTGACGCAGAGAGGGCACGCCCAAACTCTACGAGACAGTGTGTGCCCCTTGACGCACCAACACCGCACAGTCACCCCTTCCTTCACATGATCCGCCATTTGCGCCGTTCGAGGGAGGCCGAATGGGGTGTTTTGCGCCCCGGTCCGGAACACCGTGATCCGCTTCGGCTCCCGACCCGGGCATGGGAGGATCGAAGGGCCATGGCTGCCATCACCGTCACCCCCGCCCTCCCCGCCCCCGCGACCCCGGCCGAAGCGCCGGAGCCCGCCGGGGTGCCGGGGCTCGCGCTGCCGCTGCCCGTCCTGCACACCACCGTCCTCGGCTGGTACGAGGAGAACGCCCGCGACCTCCCCTGGCGCACCCCGGACGCCTCGCCCTGGGCCGTGATGGTCAGCGAGTTCATGCTCCAGCAGACCCCGGTCAAGCGGGTCCTGCCCGCCTGGGAGGCCTGGATGGAGCGCTGGCCGACCCCGGCCGCCCTGGCCGCCGAGGCGCCCGGCGAGGCCGTCCGGATGTGGGGCCGGCTGGGCTACCCGCGCCGGGCGCTGCGCCTGCACGGCGCCGCCGTCGCGATCACCGAGGACCACGGCGGCGAGGTCCCGGACGACCACGCGACGCTGCTCTCGCTGCCCGGCGTCGGCGAGTACACCGCGGCCGCGGTGGCCTCCTTCGCCTTCCGCCGGCGGCACGTGGTGCTGGACACCAACGTCCGCCGGGTGTTCGCCCGTGCGGTGACCGGCGTGGAGTACCCGGCGCAGGCCACCACGGCGGCCGAGCGGCGGACGGCGACCGCGCTGCTGCCCGAGGCCGCCGGGACGGCCGCCACCTGGGCGGTGGCCGTGATGGAGCTGGGAGCGCTGGTCTGCACGGCCCGCGGGCCGCGGTGCGGGGACTGCCCGCTGTTCACCGTCTGCGCCTGGCAGCGGGCCGGCCGCCCGCCGTACGAGGGCCCGGCCCGGCGCGGGCAGTCCTACGAGGGCACCGACCGGCAGGTGCGCGGCAAGCTGCTCGCGGTGCTGCGCGAGGCGCACGGCGAGGTGCCGCAGGCCCGGCTCGACGCGGTCTGGCCGGACGCCGTGCAGCGGGCCCGCGCCCTGGACGGCCTGGTCGCCGACGGCCTGGTCGAGCCGGTCGAGCAGGGCGTCTACCGGCTGCCCCGGTAGGCCCGCCGGCTCCGGGCCCCGGACACGCGCGAGGGCCCCCGTCCGCCGGTGCGGCGGACGGGGGCCCTCGGCTGCGTCCGGTGTCAGATCGCGACGGCCTCGATGGTGTCGGCCGCGGGACCCTTCTTGCCCTTGCCGCCCTCGGCGTCGGCCGACGGGGTGCCGGCCCCGCGCAGCGGCACCTCGCGCATGAAGACCGCGGCGGCGACCGCGATCACCGCGACCGCGGCACCCCACAGGAAGACGGTGTGCATGCCGTTGGCCACCGCGTGGTGGTAGGCGTCCTGGACCGGCGCCGGCAGCGCCTTGAGCGCGGCCGGGCTCAGCTGCGCCGGGTCGCCGCCCTGGGCGGAGCCCGCCCCGGCGGCCGAACCGAGCCGCTCGTTCATGGTCTCGGTGACCCGGTTGTTGAACAGCGCGCCGAACAGCGCCACGCCGAACGAGCCGCCGATGGTGCGGAACAGGGTGGCGGTGGAGCTGGCCACGCCCATGTCCTTGAGCTCGACGCTGTTCTGCGCGACCAGCATGGTGATCTGCATCAGGAAGCCCATGCCGGCACCGAGCACCACCATCCAGCAGGCCGAGACGAAGCCCGAGGTGTCGGTGGAGAGGGTGGAGAGCAGCACCATGCCGGCGGTCATCACGACGGTGCCGATGATCGGGTAGATCCGGTACTTGCCGGTCTTGGTCACGGCCTGGCCGACCACCAGCGAGATCACCAGCATGCCGAACATCATCGGCATCAGCAGCAGGCCGGAGTTGGTCGCCGAGGCACCCTGCACGGTCTGCTGGTAGAGCGGCAGGAACACGGTCGAGCCGAACATCACGAAGCCGACCACGAAGCCGATGATCGAGACCAGGGTGAAGTTGAGGTTCCGGAACAGCGACAGCGGCAGCATCGGCTCCTGGACCCGCTGCTCGACGTAGCAGAAGCCGATCAGGGTGGCCGCGGCCAGCGCGGTCAGGCCGAGGATCTGCTTCGAGCCCCAGTCGTACTCCTGCCCGCCCCAGGTGGTGATCAGGGTGAGCGAGGTGATGCCGGTGGTGAGCAGCACCGCGCCGAGGTAGTCGATCCGGGCCTTGCTGCGGACCTTCGGCAGCTTCAGCGTGACGATCACGACGGCGAGCGCGACGGCACCGAGCGGCAGGTTGATGTAGAAGGTCCAGCGCCAGTTCAGGTGGTCGGTGATGAAGCCGCCGACCAGCGGACCGCCGATGGTGGCCAGGGCCATCACCGCGGCGAACATGCCCTGGTACTTGCCGCGGTCGCGCGGCGGCACGAGCGCGCCCATGATCGACATCACGCCGACCATCAGACCGCCGGCGCCCAGGCCCTGGAGGGCGCGGAAGCCGATGAGCTCGTTCATGTCCTGGGAGAGGCCGGAGAGCGCCGAGCCCGCCAGGAAGATCACGATCGAGATGAGGAAGGTGCCCTTGCGGCCGTACATGTCGCCGAGCTTGCCCCAGATCGGGGTGGAGGCGGCGGTGGCCAGGGTGTACGAGGTGACCACCCACGACAGGTGCTCGGCGCCGCCGAGCTCGCCGACGATGGTCGGCATCGCGGTGCCGACGATCAGGCCGTCGAGCATGGCGAGCAGCATGGTGACGACCAGGCCGATCATGACCAGGCGGATCTCTCGGGCCGAGCGGGGCTGCTCCTCCTCGGCCGGTTGCTTCTCGGGGGCGCCGGTGTCGGCCTTTGGCTGTGACATGGGTGGGTGTCTCCCGGACAGGACGTCGGGCGACCGGCGCGGCCTGCGACGGCCTCCTTACTTGTCGCCCGGCTAGTTTGTGGACCGTCGGCACGGTAGGTTGTGCACTAGCCGGTCGTCAAGCCAGTTTTCGGGCAGGCGCCCTGGGCAGGAAGAATGGACGCAGGGGCGGCCGCCGAACGGATGTCCGCCGCTGCGCCGCGGCGGCCGTCGGCCGGTGCGGGGAACCGGATCACGACGCAGTCAGAGGCAGGCGATGGGCACGATGCACGGCCCCCGTAGCGACACCCGGGCGCGCATCGTCGCGGTGGCCCTGGAGCTCTTCTCCGAGCACGGGTACGAGCGCACCTCGCTGCGGGAGATCGCGGACCGCCTCGGCGTCACCAAGGCCGCGCTCTACTACCACTTCAAGACCAAGGAGGACATCGTCCAGGGCATCGTGGCGGCCACCGCCGCCCCGATCCACGAGCTGATCGCCTGGGGGCGCGAGCAGACCTGGACGCCCGAGGTGCGGGACGAGCTGATCCGCCGGTTCGCGGCCGGGATGTCCGAGCGGGCGCTGCTGCTGCGCTTCTTCCAGGAGAACCAGCCCGCCCTGCGCGACCTGCCGGCCGGGCAGGAGTTCCGGGACAGCATGATCGCGCTGGTCCGGCTGATGCACGGTCCGGGGGCGAGCTTCGAGGACCGGCTGCGCGCGGCGATGTCCCTGTTCACCATCAACTCGGCGCTCTTCCTGCTGCAGCAGGACAACCGGCCCGGGGCCGACCCCGCGGTCGCCGGGGTGCCGGTCGCGGAGGCCACCCGCGAGGAGGCGATCGTGGCCGCCCAGCACGTGGCGCTGGAGATCTGCCGGCTGATCGGCAGACCCGCGCCGACGGACTGAACGGCCGCGACCCGGTCCGGACGGGGGGTCAGAAGTCGGTGACCCCGCGCGCGGACAGGTAGGCGATCGGGTTGATCACCTTGCCGTACTGGTTGGCGGAGCGAATCTCGAAGTGCAGGTGCGGCCCGGTCGAGTTGCCGGTGTTGCCGGAGCGGCCGATCTGCTGGCCGGCCGCGACGCGCTGGCCCGCCGACACCGAGATCGACGACATGTGGGCGTACTGGGCGTACCGGCCGTCCGACAGCCGCAGCACGACCTCCTTGCCGTACGCGCCGTCCCAGCCGGCCGACACCACGGTGGCGTTGCCGACCGCGAGCAGCCGGGTGCCCGGGGAGACCGCGAAGTCCACGCCGGTGTGGTAGCCGGCCGCGTAGTGGACGTTGCGCACGCCGTACGGGTTGCTGGTCGGCGCGCCCGGGACCGGGGCGGACCACTGGGGGGCCGGAGCCGGAGCCGGGGCGGGCGCGGGGGCCGGGGCCGGGGCGGGTGCGGGCTCGGGAGCGGGCTCCGGGGCGGGCGCGGGAGCGGCGGGCGCCTCCGGAGCGGCGGGCTCCGGCTGCGGCTCGGCGGCCTGCTCGGTGCGCAGGTTGGCCGCGACCGCCACGTACTCCTGGGCCGAGTCCTGCTCGGACGGCAGGGTGTACGGGCTCGGGCCGGCGACCTGGACCAGCCCCGAGGCGGGCGACGCCCCGTGCGGCGCGGTGAACGCCGAGCTTCCGGGGGTGGTCGGGTCGACCGTCTGCGCCGAGGCGCTGCCCGAGGCGGCGAGGAGCAGGGCGCCGGTCAGCACGGCCGCACCGGCCGCGGCCGCGGTGGTGGAGTGGTTGCGGCCGGTCTGCCGGAGGAAGGAATCGGCGAGCCGGCACAGGGCCGGCCCCAGAGGCGGGACGGAAGGCATGGAGCTCGACCTCTTGTACGTACGGGGACAGCACACTGAGCCCGGTCGGGCGTGCTGAGCGGGGGACCACTCAGGTGTAACCGTCACCGAGCGGAGTCCCAAACCGTGTGACGTACTACGGCGTGTAGTCATCGTCGCGCCGGAATTCGATCCGACGGAGTAACGATCATGCGGTCGGATCGTCCGCTCATGGGCCGGCGGCCGGCGGGCCCCGCCCGGTCGCGCTACTACGCCCGCTCGTACCGGTCCCGCGGGTTGTGAGCAGCACCACCCGAGGGGTGGGTTTGAAGGCGCCCCGCGCGCCCGCCGCGCCCGGACACGAAGAATCCGGCCCGCCCCCGCGGGTGCGGGAGCGGGCCGGATCGGCTCAGCGGTGCCTGGTCAGGGACCGGGCGTCAGAGCTCGGTCGGATCAGTTGTCGACCGGGCGGACGCGGATCCAGGTCTCCAGGTAGTTCGAGGACTCGTTCTCGACCTCGATGCTGGTGCCCGTCTTCGGGACGATGACGCTGCTGTACGGGTTGTCCTTCGACCAGTAGGACTTCAGGTCGGAGAACTCGTCGACGCCCTTGGCCTTCGGGACGACCGTCTCGACGCCGGCGCGGTGCAGGGTCAGGCCGTCGACCTTGCGGGAGCCGAAGGTGGAGTCGTAGCCGTTGATGCGCGGGCGCATCAGCGTGCCGTCCTTCCACTTCAGCGGGGTCGGGTGCGAGTCGACCGGCAGGATCAGGCCCTGGCCCGGGTGGTTGGTGACGTTGTTGTCACTCTGCGACTCGTCCCAGTACCAGATCAGCAGACCGGGCTGGTACGGGTAGTGCTCGACCCAGAGCGGCTTGTCCGCGAAGCCGAAGTTGTACGGGCCGACCTTGAGGGTGCGGTCGTACGAGACGTACTGGCGGTTCTCCGCGATGTAGTACTGGTTGTAGTCGTTGGTGAACGACCCGGTGGTCCGCGAGAAGCCCTTGGCGGTCCAGCCGTTGTCACCGTTCTCGGCACCGTCGGTGAAGACGGTGGCGCCGTTGGCGGTCACGACCAGGTCGTCCAGCGCCAGGCCCTTGAGGTGCAGGCCGCCGTCGGTGACGTAGCGGAAGCGGACCTTGACGGCCTTGCCGGCGTAGGCGTCCAGCGGGAGGACGAGGTCGCCCCACTTGTCGCCCGAGCTGCCGGTCAGCGAGGCGTTGCCGGAGGGGTCCTTCGGCAGCGCGACGCCGTTGTAGGTGCCGGCGAGGGCGGTCCAGCTGGTGCCGCCGTCGGTGGAGACCTCGGCGTAGCCGTAGTCGAAGTCCTGCTCGATGTCGTACCAGGCCTTGGCCGCCAGCGAGGCGGAGGTCTTGCCGGTCAGGTCGATGTCGCGGGTCAGCGTGACGTTCAGGTCGTCCGCGCTGCCGCTCCACCACTCGTTCGCACCCGCGTAGGGCTTGTTGATGGTGGTGGTGACGGCCTTCTTCGGCAGGTCGACGACCAGCGCCTGCGGGAGCTTGCTGTTGTACTCCGCCGGGCCGATGTGGTGGGTCGACTCGGTGCCGGCCTTGGCCTTGTCGAACTTCAGCCAGCCGAGCTTGAGCTTGCTCCACGCGTCGAGGTCGTTCGGCATGTCGCCGATCGAGTTCTTGCCCTCGCCCAGCCAGGAGCCCGACGACATCAGCGACCAGAAGCCGACCGAGTTGTCGATGCCGCTGCCGGAGGTGTCGTAGAGGTCCGGCAGACCGAGGTCGTGGCCGTACTCGTGGGCGAAGACACCGAGGCCGCCGTTCTCGGGCTGCATGGTGTAGTCGCCGACCCAGACGCCGGTGCCGCCGACGGGGGTGCCGCCGAGCAGGTTGCCGGACGGGCCGGTGCTGCCGGCGCCGGTGCCGTAGACGTACGAGCGGTGGGCCCACAGGGCGTCAGTGCCCTGCTTGCCGCCGCCGGCCGACTGGTCCTCACCGGCGTGCACGATCTGGAAGTGGTCGATGTAACCGTCCGGCTCGTTGAAGTTGCCGTTGTGGTTGAAGTCGTACCGGTCCCACTGGTCGTACTGCGCGATGGTGGCCTTGATCTGCGCGTCCGTCTGGCCCTTGGCCTTCTGGTCGGCGACCCAGGTGTCGATCGCGTCGCGGATCAGGTCCTGCGCGTTGGCGCAGACGTGCTGGCCGCAGTAGTCCGAGCCGTAGCGGGCCTCGTTGTACTTGACCTTCACCCAGTCGGTGACCTGACCGTCCACCGAGTAGCGGCCCGAGGACTGCTTCTCGTAGTAGGTCTTCAGCGAGTCACCGGACTTGTCGAAGTACAGGTCCTGGTAGTGCTGCTGGTTGTAGTCAGCCTGCCAGAGGGTCGAGTTGTTGGTGGCCGCGTCGGGCTTCTCGATCTGGTTGCGCTGCGGACCGGGGGTGCCGCCGTACTTGATCCGGCCGTCCGGCGTCTTCGTGGTGTTGTCGACCTCGTCACCGAACTCCACGAGGATGGTGAAGATCTTGTCCGTGCGCTCACGGGCGAGCTCGACGTACTTGTCCTTGCCCAGCTTGATGCTGGAGCCGCCGCCGTGCTGCTCGATCTTGGCGGTGCCGGCGAGCAGCTGCTCGGTGGCGGCCTTCGACTCGGCCTCGACCTTCTCGGTCAGCGGGCCCGGCAGGTTGTGCTCAGTGCTGGTCTGGACGGCATCGGCCGGGTCCTGCGGCACGGGGGCGGAGCCGGCGGCGATGGCCGTGCTCGGGAGCAGCCCCGCGCCGAGCGCGGCTATGACCGCCGCGGCCGAGGCGACCGCAGCGGCTTTCCTGGTCATCTTCAACGTTGTGACGTCCTCCCCAAACCGGTCCGGCTCTTGGCCTTCCGGTAAACCAATGAAAGACAGGTGGACGTCATTTGATCCAAGCGTGGACGGAAAAGATAGACCTTGACCGTGACATGGCCACAGCGCTATGCTCCGCAACTTCGTATCAACTGACGCACCGTCAACAACATTGTCATTAAAGATGACCACGACTTCGATCGCACCCGCACCGGCCCCCCGTGCGGCCCCCGACCTGCCGCTTCGTGGGCCTGATCACAGCTTCGGCAGCGGTGCGGAAAACGGTTCGGGCCCCCGGCGAGAACGCCGGGGGCCCAAACCGTTTGCTGTTATCTGTTAAATGTTGCTACTTCGTCAGGTCGGGACCCGGCGAGGCGACCGCGGCCGGAGTGTCCGCGACCGCGGACTTCTCCTCGCCCCGGAAGGTGAACTTCGCGTCCTTGCCCTCGCCCTCGACGCCGACGACCACGATGTGGCCGGCCCGCAGCTCGCCGAAGAGGATCTTCTCGGAGAGGTGGTCCTCGATGTCGCGCTGGATGGTGCGGCGCAGCGGACGGGCGCCCAGGATCGGGTCGTAGCCGCGCTTGGCGAGCAGCTTCTTGGCCTCGACGCTGAGCTCCAGGCCCATGTCCTTGTCCTTGAGGCGCTCGTCCACCTTGGCGATCATGAGGTCGACGATCTGGATGATGTCGTCCTCGGACAGCTGGTGGAAGACGACGATGTCGTCGACGCGGTTCAGGAACTCGGGGCGGAAGTGCTGCTTGAGCTCCTCGCCGACCTTCGCCTTCATCCGCTCGTAGCCGGTCTGGGTGTCGCCCTGGGCCGCGAAGCCCAGGTTGAAGCCCTTGGAGATGTCCCGGGTGCCGAGGTTGGTCGTCATGATGATGACGGTGTTCTTGAAGTCGACCACGCGGCCCTGGGAGTCGGTCAGGCGGCCGTCCTCCAGGATCTGCAGCAGCGAGTTGAAGATGTCCGGGTGGGCCTTCTCCACCTCGTCGAAGAGGACGACGGAGAACGGCTTGCGGCGCACCTTCTCGGTCAGCTGGCCGCCCTCCTCGTAGCCCACGTAGCCGGGGGGCGAACCGAAGAGCCGGGAGACGGTGTGCTTCTCCGAGAACTCCGACATGTCGAGGGCGATCAGCGCGTCCTCGTCGCCGAAGAGGAACTCGGCGAGCGTCTTGGACAGCTCGGTCTTACCGACGCCGGACGGGCCGGCGAAGATGAACGAGCCGCCGGGGCGCTTCGGGTCCTTGAGGCCCGCGCGGGTGCGCCGGATGGCCTGGGAGAGCGCCTTGATGGCGTCCTTCTGGCCGATGACGCGCTTGTGCAGCTCGTCCTCCATGCGCAGCAGCCGGGAGGTCTCCTCCTCGGTCAGCTTGAAGACCGGGATGCCGGTGGCGGTGGCCAGGACCTCGGCGATGAGCTCCTCGTCCACCTCCGCGACGACGTCCATGTCGCCGGCCTTCCACTCCTTCTCGCGCTTGGCCTTGGCCTGCAGGAGCTGCTTCTCGTCGTCGCGCAGGGACGCGGCCTTCTCGAAGTCCTGCGCGTCGATCGCGCTCTCCTTCTCGCGGCGCACGTCGGCGATCTTCTCGTCGAACTCGCGCAGGTCCGGCGGCGCGGTCATCCGGCGGATGCGCATCCGGGAGCCGGCCTCGTCGATCAGGTCGATGGCCTTGTCCGGCAGGAAGCGGTCCGAGATGTACCGGTCGGCCAGGGTGGCGGCGGCGACCAGGGCGGCGTCCGTGATGGAGACCCGGTGGTGGGCCTCGTAGCGGTCGCGCAGGCCCTTGAGGATCTCGATGGTGTGCGGCAGCGACGGCTCGGCGACCTGGATCGGCTGGAAGCGGCGCTCCAGCGCGGCGTCCTTCTCCAGGTGCTTGCGGTACTCGTCGAGCGTGGTGGCACCGATGGTCTGCAGCTCACCGCGGGCCAGCATCGGCTTGAGGATCGAGGCGGCGTCGATGGCGCCCTCGGCGGCGCCCGCGCCGACCAGGGTGTGCAGCTCGTCGATGAACAGGATGATGTCGCCGCGGGTGCGGATCTCCTTGAGGACCTTCTTCAGGCGCTCCTCGAAGTCACCGCGGTAGCGGGAGCCGGCCACCAGGGCGCCCAGGTCCAGCGTGTAGAGCTGCTTGTCCTTGAGCGTCTCGGGGACCTCGCCCTTGACGATCGCCTGGGCCAGGCCCTCGACGACGGCGGTCTTGCCGACGCCGGGCTCACCGATCAGCACCGGGTTGTTCTTGGTGCGGCGGGACAGCACCTGCATGACCCGCTCGATCTCCTTCTCGCGCCCGATGACCGGGTCGAGCTTGGCCTCGCGGGCGGCCTGGGTGAGGTTGCGGCCGAACTGGTCGAGGACCAGCGAGGTCGACGGGGTGCCCTCGGCGGGCCCGCCGGCCGTGGCCGACTCCTTGCCGCCGGGGGTCTGGTAGCCGGAGAGCAGCTGGATGACCTGCTGGCGGACCCGGTTGAGGTCGGCGCCCAGCTTCACCAGGACCTGGGCGGCGACGCCCTCGCCCTCGCGGATCAGGCCGAGCAGGATGTGCTCGGTGCCGATGTAGTTGTGGCCGAGCTGCAGGGCCTCCCGGAGCGACAGCTCCAGGACCTTCTTCGCCCGGGGGGTGAAGGGAATGTGACCGGACGGGGCCTGCTGGCCCTGGCCGATGATCTCCTCGACCTGCTGGCGAACGGCCTCAAGAGAAATCCCGAGGCTCTCCAGGGCCTTAGCGGCGACACCCTCACCCTCGTGGATCAGACCCAGGAGGATGTGCTCGGTGCCGATGTAGTTGTGGTTGAGCATCCGGGCTTCTTCCTGAGCCAGGACGACAACCCGCCGCGCGCGGTCGGTGAACCTCTCGAACATCGTTTATCGCTCCTCAGAGCGGTCGGGCAGTTCGGGGTCCGTCCCCGCCCTGTCCTTCCGCATGCTAGTCCCGCTCAGCGGCGCGGCCCACGGATTCGCTCCCTCGAAGGGGAGCGAGATGCTGCGCGACCAGCCGACACCAATCCCAACCCGATGCTGGGAGACGGTGTTCCCGCACGCGGGCCGGATGCACCGGATACCGCTACGCCATCGGCGAACAACCTCCGCCGCGACGCTGCCGGTGGGTGTCCGACCGGTCACGCGTCCTGCCCCGGGCGGAGTCACGGACCCCGTCCCTCTGCATTCATACCCGGTATCGGGGCGGTTCTCGCGCAGTTTCCGCGGTGGCGGTGTTCGCCTGGCGAGAAGTCGGCCCGCCGCTGACGGTGGATCAGCCGCGGCCGGCCGGCCGGTGCGCCGTCCCGGTGCTGTCCGCGTTGCCGCTTCGCCCTTACAGCGTTGCACAGGCCGCGACCCTCCCGCCGCCCGGACCGCGGCCGGGCCCGCTGCCCGAAGGGGCAGCCGCGGCCGTGCCGGGCCCCGGCCGGAGGTGTGCCGCGGGGCGCGGAGGGGGCCCCTCCGCGCCCCGCGCGTGCACCTCGGACGCCTCATCCGGCGCCCAGGACCCCGCACCCGTCCGGGCTGCCGGGCGTCGCCCGGTTCAGGACGCGTTGGCCTTCTCGTAGGCCTCGCGCACGTTGCTGGGGACGCGACCGCGGTCGTTGACCTCCAGGCCCTGCTCCTTGGCCCACGCGCGGATCTTGGCGGTGTCCGGGACGCTGCCGGACGGACGCGGCGCGGAGCTGCGGCCGGTGCGGCGGGTGCCGGCGAGGCGGCCGCTCTGCTTGCGCCCCTTCTCCACGTACGGCGCCAGCAGGCCGCGGAGCTTGTCCGCGTTGGCGCTCTTCAGGTCGATCTCGTAGGCAACGCCGTCGAGCGCGAACGTGACCGTCTCGTCCGCCGAGCCGCCGTCGAGATCGTCTTCAAGAATGACCTGCACCCTCTGTGCCACGGGCTTCCCTTTCCGCTAAACGACCCATTGCCTAAGGAAAGGAAAGCGCCTTTCTCCGGAAAACACAAACCCCTGGCCGTCACGGGGGCGGCTCACAGGTGCAGCAGCATGCGCGAGTTGCCCAGTGTGTTGGGCTTCACCCGCTCCAGGTCGAGGAACTCGGCGACACCTTCATCGTACGAGCGGAGAAGTTCTTCATAGACATCCGTAGCGATCGCCGCCGGGTCTGTCGTACCATCATCGGTTTCCTGGAGCTCCCCGATCTCCACGAAACCGTGTTTCGCGAAGAAGGCGACCTCGAACGTCAAGCAGAAAATCCGACGGACGCCGAGCCAGCGGGCGGTCTGCAGCAGCTTCTCCAGCAGCAGGTGTCCGACCCCGTGCCCGCGGCAGGACCGGTCGACGGCGAGGGTGCGGACCTCGGCGAGGTCCTCCCACATCACGTGCAGCGCGCCGCAGGCGACCACGGTCCCGTCGTCGTCGCGTTCCGCGACCCAGAACTCCTGGACCGATTCGAACAGCGTGACGGTGGGCTTGTCGAGCAGAATGCCGTCGCGGGCGTAGGCGTCGATGAGCCCGCGTACGGCCCGTACGTCCGTGGTCCGCGCCCGGCGGATGGTGACCTCCATGGCGGGACGTTATCGTGCCGGCCCCGGGCGGGTCTCCCCGGTATCCGCTCCGCCCTCCGGGGAATCCGGTGCGGCCGGATCGGACGGGGACGGAGCGGCCACCCGCAAGGCGTCCCGCAGTGCCTCCCGTTGCTCGGGTGACATCAGGCCGAAGAAGTGCACCAGGGCCGCCGCGGGATTGTCGCTCGTGGCCCACGCGTCGTTCATCAGGGCCGCCGTGTACGCCTCGCGCGAGGAGACCGGTTCATATCGATAGGCCCGCCCCGCGCGCTCCCGGCGGAGCCAGCCCTTTCTGTGCAGCTTGTCCAGGACGGTCATCACCGTGGTGTACGCGATATCGCGTTCCGACCGCAGATCCAGGAGAACCTCGCGAACCGTGACCGGTCGGTTCCACTGCCACACCCGGGTCATGATGGCGTTCTCAAGTTCGCCGAGTTGCCGGACCATAGTGCGGCCAGGATAGGGAGTGAATGGGGCAAATCTTGTGAAGTGCCGCCAAACCGGCGCGCCGCCACCCCCGGGAATCCGGGAATGGCGGCGCGCGGTGCTCGTGGACGGCCGACGGGGTCAGTCGGCCACGTCCTCCTTGGTCTTCTGGGCCCCGCCCTGGCTGCGGATGATGGCCCGCACCAGGAAGCCGAAACCGATCGCCATGACCAGCGGCGGGACGATCGCGCTGACGTAGTCCATCAGGTCACTCCTCCTCGGTCTTCTCCGCCGTGCCGGCGGACGCCTTGGGCTCCGGCTTCACCAGCGGGAAGAGCACCGTCTCCCGGATGTTCTTGCCGGTGAGCAGCATGATCAGGCGGTCCACCCCGAGACCGAGGCCGCCGGTGGGCGGCATCGCGTACTCCAGGGCCCGCAGGAAGTCCTCGTCGACCTGCATCGCCTCGACGTCGCCGCCGGCCGCGAGCAGGGACTGCGCGGTCAGGCGGGCGCGCTGCTCGACCGGGTCGATCAGCTCGGAGTAGGCGGTGCCGATCTCGGTGCCGAAGATCACCAGGTCCCACTTCTCGGCCACGCCCGGCACCGAGCGGTGCTGGCGGGTCAGCGGGGAGACCTCGGTCGGGTAGTCCTTGATGAAGGTCGGCCGGACGGCGTTCTCCTCCAGCAGGCGCTCGACCATTTCCAGCACGATCTGGCCGTGGCCCCACTCCTTCTCGAAGGGGATGCCGTGCTCGGCGGCCAGCGCGCGCAGCTCCTCGACCGGGGTCTGCGGGGTGACCTCGGTGCCCAGCCGGGCGGAGATGCCCGGGTACACCGAGACCTCCTCCCAGGGCTCGGCCAGGTCGATCTCGTGCTCCACGCCGTGCGGGTCCAGGCCCTTGATCACCGTGGTGCCCAGCGCGTCCCGGGCGGCGTTCACGATGGTGGCCCGGATCAGCTCGGCCTGGGTGTCGTAGTCGCCGTAGGCCTCGTACGACTCCAGCGAGGTGAACTCGGGGTTGTGGGTGGAGTCCGCGCCCTCGTTGCGGAAGTTGCGGTTGATCTCGAAGACCTTCTCCGCGCCGCCGACCACCAGCCGCTTGAGGTACAGCTCGGGGGCGATCCGCATGAAGAGGTCGATGTCGTACGCGTTGATGTGCGTCTTGAACGGCCGCGCGTTGGCACCGCCGTGCACCGGCTGCAGCATCGGGGTCTCGACCTCGATGTAGCCGCGCTCCTCGTAGGTGCGGCGGATCGAGCGGACCACCCTGGAGCGCAGGTGGAGGATCTCGCGGGCCTCGGGGTTGACGATCAGGTCGACGTACCGCTGGCGGACCCGGGCCTCCGGGTCGGTCAGGCCCTTGTGCTTGTCCGGCAGCGGGCGCAGGCACTTGGCGGTGAGCTCCCAGCGGTCCACCATCACCGACAGCTCGCCGCGCCGGGAGGTGATCACCTCGCCCTCGACGCCGACCTGGTCGCCGAGGTCGATGTCGGACTTCCAGGCCGCCAGCCGCTCCTCGCCCAGCTTGTCCAGGGAGAACATCACCTGGAGGTCGCCGGAGCCGTCGCGCAGGGTGGCGAAGCAGAGCTTGCCGCCGGTGCGGGAGAGGATCACCCGGCCGGTGATGCCGGCCCGTTCACCGGTGGCGGTGTCCGGGGCGAGGTCCGGGTGCTTGGCCCGGAGGTCGGCGATGGTGCTGGTCCTGGGGAAGCCGACCGGGTAGGGGTCGACACCGGCGGCCCGGAGCCGGTCCAGCTTCTCGCGCCGGACGCGCATCTGCTCGGGAAGGTCGTCGGTCGCGGGGATAGGGCTCTGATCGCTCACCCCACCAGGGTAGCCAGCCGGGACCGGTGCTCCGCCACGGGATTACCGTGCCGCGCGGTGCGGCGGGGCCGCCGCGCACGGAACCGGGGAGGCCGGGCCGGACGGATCCGGCGCGGCCTCCCCGGGAGGCGCGGGCGGGCGGGCTCAGCCGGTGCCGGTGGCCAGCTCCAGGTCCTCGGGCGCGGGCGGCGCGGCCGGGGCGGCCGGCGGCTTGGGCCGGCGGCCGAACAGCTCGGCGGGGGTGGGCATCCGGTGCGGCCGGGCGGGCGTGCGGTCGTGGGGCGCGCGGGGGTCGGCGGACTGCTCGACGGGGGGCTCGGTGCTGCTCATCGGGATCCGTCCTCCAACAGGGGTGCCAACGGGGATGGGGACAACGGGGATGGGAGAGGTGCTCGGGGGTGCGGCGGGGCTCGGTACGGCGACGAGGTGGCGCTGGCCGGTGGTGAGGGCGAGCCGCTCGCGGACGGCGGCCTCGGCCAGCGCGTGGCAGCGCCCGGCCAGCCGGGAGCGGCGGGAGCGCTCGCCCTGGCCGCAGGGCTGGCGGCTCAGCCCGCGCAGCGCGGTGAGGTCCTCCGGCCCGGGGAGGTAGCCGTCGGTCACCGCCTCCTCCAGCCGTTCCAGGTAGCCGCTGACGCTGCCGGGCAGGGCGGCCCGGTAGCGGGCGAGGTCGGCGAGGAGGAAGGCGCGCAGCCGGCCGCCCTCCTGGACGGCCTCGTCGATCGCCTCGGTCAGGCGCAGCGCGTCCTGGACGTCCTCGGCCCACAGCGCGGCGCCCGCGTCGGCGTGCGACGGCCGGCCGGGGAACTGGAGGTGGACGGGGACGGCGGGGTGCAGGGCTTGGGCGAGGGCGCGGCGCAGCACGCGGACTTCGTCGGCGCTGAAGGCCATGCCGCCGCGCGATCCGTGTGGCGTAGGCATGGGCTGACACTACGTGAGGAATATCCGATTTGTCGGTAGCGTCGCGCCGACGCCCCACGTTTGCCCCGGGAACGTCCTGCGGGCGGGCCGCGGGGGCCCGCCCGCAGGACGGCCGGTCCGGGCGCCGGTCAGCGGCGCAGCGCCTCGGCGGGCTGGATCCGGGCCGCCCGCCAGGCCGGGTAGACCCCGGCCAGCAGCCCGGTGAGCAGGCCGATCGCGGGTGCGGCGGCCACCGTCGCCGGATCGACCACCGGGGTCCAGTCCCGGGCCAGCGCCACCCCGAGCACCGTCAGCACTCCGAGCGAGGTGCCGACCAGGCCGCCGATCAGCCCCAGCGAGGCCGATTCGGAGAGGAACTGGCCGGTGATGTGACGGCCGCGGGCGCCCAGCGCCCGGCGCAGGCCGATCTCGCCGGTCCGCTCCAGGACGGCGACCAGGGTCGTGTTGGCGATCCCGACCGCGCCGATCACCAGGCAGATCCCGGCCAGCAGCAGGAACAGCTGGTTGAGGTCGGAGGTGACGTTGGAGCGCAGGGTGCGCGGGTCCGGCGGCGGGATGGGCTTGAAGTACTCCGGGTGCGCCGGGTCCAGGGCGAGCGGGGCCTCGGCGGCGATCTGCCGGGCGGCGCCGATCCTGGTCGAGATGAGCATCTTGGCCCGGTCGCGGTCCGGTTCGCCCCAGAGCCGGGCGGCGGCCCCGCGCGGCACCGTCACCGAGAGCAGCAGGTCCGCCTTGCGCTTCACGTCGTCGACGATCCCGATCACCGTGAACGGCTTGTTCTCCAGGAAGATCGCCGGCTGGGTGTCCAGCGTGGTGATGCCCAGCCGGGACGCCAGCGCCGCGCCGATCACCGCCACCTGCCGGCCGGTGGAGTCGTGCCAGCCGTCGAAGGTCCGGCCCTGCACCAGGTGCGGTTCGGCGGCCGCGAGCACACCGGCCGAGGCGGCCACCACCGAGACCTGCTCCCCGCCGCCCTGGCGGCCCACCGGCGCGGCCCGGACCGCGCCGGAGGCCCGGGACACCGGCCAGTAGACGCCGGCCGCCTCGACCCCGTTCAGCCGCTGGATCCGGGCGTCGGCGTCGGCCGGGAAGGCGAGCGGCACCAGCTCCGGGCGGGCGCCGCCGATGTCCTCGACGCTCACCTCGGTCGCGCTCAGCACGCTGAACCGGGAGTCGATCTGCGAGGAGGTGGTCGCGGTCAGCCCCAGGATGGCCACGAAGGTGCCCACCCCGAGGACGGTGCCCAGACCGGTCAGCGCCGAGCGGGCGGGCCGCTGGAGCACCCCGGCCAGGGCCTCGGCGAGCAGGTCGCGCAACGGGAACCGGGAGGGCTCGACCACCCGGTCGCGGCGGCGGATCGGCCTCACGCGGCGGCCACCTCCTCGCGCAGCAGGCCGTCCCGGATCGCCACCGTGCGCCGCCCGCGGGCGGCCACCTGCGGGTCGTGGGTGATCAGCAGCACCGTCAGCCCCTGGGCGTGCAGTTCGTCCAGCAGGGCCAGGATCGACTCGGCGGTGACGGTGTCCAGGTTGCCGGTGGGCTCGTCGCAGAGCAGCAGCGAGGGCCGGCCGACCAGCGCCCGGGCGATCGCCACCCGCTGCCGCTCGCCGCCGGACAGCCGGGTCGGCAGCGCGTCCAGCCGGTGGCCGAGGCCCACCCGGACCAGCGCCGCCCGGGCGAGTTCGCGCCGCTCGGCGGCGGCGCGCCGGCCCCGGGTGGCGGTGTAGAGCATCGCCAGGGCGACGTTCTCGGCCGCCGAGCGGTGCGGGAGCAGGTGGAAGGACTGGAAGACGAAGCCGATCCGGCGTCCGCGCAGGGCGGTGCGGTCGGCGTCCGGGAGCCGGCCGGTGTCGATGCCGTCCAGCAGGTAGTGGCCGGTGGTGGGGGCGTCGAGCAGACCGGCGATGTTCAGGAAGGTGGACTTCCCGGAGCCGGACGGGCCGATCACGGTCACGTACTCGCCGGGGGCGACCGCGAGGTCGCACGGCCTCAGGGCGGCCACCGGCGGCGGGCCCGGGTAGGTCAGGCCGACCTGGCGGAACTCGATGACGGGGGCGGCGGCGTCGCTCGCCCCGGACACCCCGGTCACGGCGGTCGGGCCGGCCGGGCCGGTCAGGTCGGTCGGGTCGGTCATTTGGCGCCCGCCCCGGTGGCGTCCTTGACGCCGACGATCACCTGGTCGCCCTCCTTCAGCGTGCCCTCGGTCAGCGGCCGGACCTCGGTGCTGCCGCCGCCGACCGTTCCCGGGGTGACCTCCACCCGGCGGCGCTGGCCGTTCTCGTACACCGTCACCACCGTCCTGCCGTCCGCCGTCGCGGAGACCGCCGACAGCGGGACGACCAGCACCGGGCCGGCCGAGGAGGCGGCCTGCACGGTCAGCCGGACGTCCTGACCGGCCAGCCGCGGGTCCAGCGGGGCGTCCGGCTGGACCACCATCGGATAGCCGTTGGCGGCGGCGCCCTGGGCCGGGCCCGGGTTCTGGCCGCCACCGGGCCCGGCCCCCTGGGCGGCGCCGGCCGGCTGGCCGTCCCCGGGGGTGTCGGCCACCGTGCCGACCTTGCCGGTGGCCTTGAGGCCGGTCACCTCGGAGAGGACCTCCACCACCTGCCCGGGGTGCACCAGGCCCTTGTCGGAGACGGTGAGGCTGCCCTTGACCACCAGCGCCCCGGCCGAGACGGTCAGCACCTTGCCGGAGACCTCGCCGCCGATCCGGCCGGCCACGGTGTCGACCCGGGCCGGGAAGCCGGAGAGGAACAGCAGCTCGGCGGCCGGGACCATCGGCCCGGCGGCGGCCTTCGCGTCCGTCGCCTTCCCGCGCAGCTTGGCGAGGTCCTCGGTGGCCCGGTTCACCTGCTTCTGGGCGGTGTCGACGGCGGTGCGGGCCCCGTCCACCGGGCTCTCCCCGGCCGGGGCCGGTGCCGCGCCGCCGGAAGCGGCGGGGCGGCCGGTGCCGCCCGTCCCGGTGGCCGCTCCGGCGCTCGCTCCGGCGCTCGGCGCCGCACTCGGCGCGGCGCTCTGCTGCGCCTCGGCCTGGGCCTGGGCCTGGGCCTGCTGCCGGGCGGCCGTCACCGCGTCGTCGTAGTGCTTCTTCGCCAGCTTCAGCGCGTCCTTGGCGTCCGCCAGCGCGCGCTCGCCGCCGGTGACGGCCTCCTGGGCGGCGCTCACCTGGGTGTCCCCGTCCGGCGTGGCGGGCAGCGGGTCGTAGCCGCGTGCCGCGTAGAACGCCTTCACCGCGTCCTTGGTGGCGGCGCCGTAGGTGCCCTCCGGGTCGCCGTCCGAGCCGAACCCCAGCTCCTTCAGCGCCTGCCGGAGCTGCTTGACGTCCTGCCCGGTGGCCCCCGGCTTGAGGTCCCGGTACACCGGCAGGTCACCGTGCAGCGCGAACACCGGCCGCCCGGCCACCTCCAGCACCGGCTGTCCGGCCTGCACCTGGTCGCCGACCTTGGCCGGCAGTTTGGTGACCACCGGCTTGGCGCCCGTCGTCCCGCCGCCCCCGGCCGGCGCGACGTCCACCGACTGTCCGGCGCTCACCTGCCCGCGGATCACCACGGAGTCCGTCAGCACCCGCCTCTCCACGGCCGCCGTCAGCACGTCCGGCGCCGGCGGCTCGCTGTCCGCCGCCGCCTGGGCGGGCGACTTGATCATCGTCGACGCCGCCACCCCGCCCCCGGTCAGCGCGACCGCCGCGGCCATCACCAGCACCAGCGCCCGCCGGCGCCGTCGGACCCCCCGTCCGCCGCCCACCTCGTCGTCCGCCGCCTCCGGCGTGACGTCCGGCCCCTCGAACTCGGCCACGACCCACCCTCGTTCCGAAAATCGATCCAACTGTCCGACCATGACGATCCCCTGATGCGCATTCAGGAGCTCCGCCGATTCTCCGGGCTCACCCGGCCACCGCCTGACTCGCCTCCCGCGCGAGGCGCTTCTCGGAGTCGGCGGCCTCCTTCAGCAGCTGGGCGTTCTGCTCGACCAGGCGCTGTTCCAGCTGCGAGCGCACCTGGAACCACACCTCCGCCGGCCGGCTGCCCGCCCGGCACTCGGCGTCCGCCCGGGCGATCGCCAACTCCTGCGCACCGGCGGCGCCGACCACCTTCTCGAACTGCTGCGCCGCCTGGAGCGGGCTCGCGTACGTGTAGCCGCTGGGCCGCATGCACTGCGACCACTGGGCGAGCGCCGCGACCATCCGGGGATCGGCCTCGGTCTGCTCGCCCGCCTGCGTGATCAGGTCGTTCAGCCGCCCCTTGGCCGAGCTCTTGCCCGAGTCGGTCGCCGCCAGCCGGACCGTCACCTCCTTGGCGCACTTGCCCTGGGCGGTCTCCGCCGCCGAGTCGGCGGCGACGGGCTGCCCCGTCTCCGGGGGCTTCGCGTCCCGGCCGTGGGCGGACCCGGCGTAGCCGAAGTCCTTCAGCGCCTGGACGGACGGCCACGCGTACGGGTTCACGCTCGTGCCCTGCGCCTTGTCCCGGGCCAGGATCTGTTCGGCCGTGACCGCCGGCCGTTCGGTGACCTGGTACCCCTGGTCCCGCGCGCACTTCGCGGCGAGCTTGTTCACGGCGTTGGTGAAGACGGCCTGGCTCTCCGCATCCCCCCGCATCGCCGCCTCCAGCGGCAGCCCCTCGTCCCGCGAGGCCTCGGTGGCCTGCGACCCGGACGGCGCGGCCGCGGGTGCCGCGGGGCCGGCGCCACCGCCGGTGCCGCCGGAGGAGCATCCGGCCAGTGCCAGCACCGCCGCCGCGGCCGGCAGCAGCGCCCACCGGCCGTGTCGGCGCCGGACCCCCCGTCCGCCGTCCGCCGCCGCGTCGTCCGCCGCCGTCGTCGTCGCTGCCGGCCTCACGTCCGGCCCGTCGAAATCGGTCACGCCCCACCCTCGTTCCGGTCATCCGTACCAACTGTCCTTCCAGGAAGACCGGTTGGCGGACCATCCGGGTTGTCGCCGATTTTCCGGGATCAGCCGGCCGCCAGGGACCGGGACGCCGTGCGCAGCCGGTCCTCGTTGTCCTTGCGGATCTGGGCGAGGGCCGGGGCGTTCTGCTCGATCAGCAGGCTCTCGTAGGCCGCCTCGACGGCGAACCAGACGCCGACCACATTGGTCTGCTCCTTGCAGGCGACATCGGCCACCGCCGTGGCGCGCTCCACCTCGGTCGGCGCGGGGGAGGCCCAGCGCGGGTCGTCGAGCACCTTGATCGGGTCGGGGTAGTCGTAGCCCCTGGTCCTCATGCAGGCGGACCAGGACCGGAAGACGCCCAGCACCCGCTCGTCGGTCTTGGACTTCTCCCGGGCGCCGGCGTCGATGTCGCGGGCGAGCTGGGCGTCGCCGCCGCCGTTGTTGGCCGGGCCGGCGCCGAGCCGGTCCTTGCTCTCGCCGAGGCAGCCGCCCTTGGGCACCGGCGTGCCGTTGTAGTCCTGTCCGCCCTGGCCGTTCTTGGCGTTCGCGTCCGCGCTGCCGGTCAGCACCAGCCGGGTGGCGTCGGAGAGCGGGGGCGGCGGCGGGGCGGCGGTGGGCCGGTCGCCCTCCGCCCCGTGGTAGCCGTTCGCCCGGGCGCCGGCCGCGGTCATCTCCAGGTACCGGCGGTCGGTGCGGCTGCGCGGCCGGTTCCCGGCGGGCATCTGCGGCGGGGCCTGGTACTGGATGCCGAACCGCGCCATGCAGCGGCTCACCAGCACGGACGCGGCCCGCTCCAGCTGGTCCCGCTGCTCGTAGCTCAGCAGATAGGGGTCGATCGGCAGGGCCCGGTCGGCGGCGGAGGCGATGGTGGGCGGCGCCGAGACCGGCGGGACCCCCTCGACCTGCGTCGACGGGCCCCTGTGCGACTCGGACGTGGTGCTGGTGCAGGCCGTCGCGAGCAGCGCGACGGCACCCGCGAGGGCCAGTCGGACCGCGGGCGCCGGGGCCGGGCGGGAGTGCGTCATGGCGTGGAGGTCTCCGTGGGTCGCGCGAAGGGCCGGGCGGCCGGCGGTGCGCAGGGCGGGCCGCCCGGCCGCCGGTCAGCCGGTGAACTTGGCTCCCGCGTTGTTGTCGTGGGTGACCGTCAGGTCGGCCTCGCCGTACCGGGCGATCCAGTCGACCCGGCCGCTGCCCCCGTTCGCGCTGAACTCGTACACGGTGAAGGCGGAGTCGGGGTTCCAGTTGTCCGCGTAGGCGGCGTGGTTCTTGACGTACACGCCGGCCCCGCCGCTGCCGTGGGTGCTGGGCTGGAAGCGGTAGGTGGTGCCGTAGTTCGTGATGTCGCCGGTCTGCTCGAAGTAGGCGCCGTACCCGTACCCGCTGGAGTTGTAGTACAGGCAGGCGCTGTACAGGTAGCAGTCCCCGTCGAGGGCGGAGGCCTGCGGGGCGGCCGCCACGCCCAGCCCGACGGCGGCGAACAGCGCCACGCCGGCGCCGGTGATTCGCTTGAGGTTCATCGGAGAATTCCTTCGAACTGCCCGCCGGTGTCGCACCGGCGGGACCGCGAAGGAGAGGAGCGCACAGTGCTCCCCCCCAAGAGCTGCCGGAAGGCGGGAGAGCGCCCCGGCGGTCATGAATCTAGGCGGTCGTTCGCGTCATGACCATTGTCCGCGGGGACAGTGGTCATGCGGTGGTAGAGCGCGACCATGGCGAGGCGCAGTCGCGAGTGGACGCCGAGACGGTCCATCAGCGCGGCGACGTGGGCCTTGACGGTGCGTTCGGTGATGCCGAGGTGGTCGGCGACCTGCTGGTTGGAGAGGTCCAGGACCAGGAGGTGGAGCACCTCTTCCTGGCGGTCGCTCAGGCTGCCGATCCGGGACGCCGAGGTGCGCAGGTCGCCCAGGGCGTCATCGACGGCCGTCATGGTTGCGTGCATGTGTTTCCCCCCTCAGTGCCTGCCGCTCCTCGACGACGGGAAGCGGCGGGTGTGACGGGGCCCCGTCGTTCGAAGCTAGCACGGGGCGGGGTGTGGGGGATGATCACCCGTGGTCGCGATGGGGGGACCGTGCGTGAATGTCCGCCTTCGCGAACGTGTGATCCGCGTCACACGTCTCCGGGCTCAGCTCGGGCGGTTGCGCTCGTAGACCAGGCGCAGGCCGATCAGGGTCAGCCAGGGCTCGTGGACGTCGATCGAGCCCGCCTCGCCGAGGACCAGCGGCGCCAGGCCGCCGGTGGCGATCACCTGCACGTCGTCCGGGTCCTTGGAGAGCTCGCGGGCCATCCGGTCGACCAGGCCGTCGACCTGGCCGGCGAAGCCGTAGAGGATGCCGGACTGCATGCCCTCGACGGTGTTCTTGCCGATCACGTTGCGCGGGCGGGTCAGCTCGATCTTGCGCAGCAGGGCACCGCGGTTGCCGAGCGCCTCGACCGAGATCTCGATGCCGGGGGCGATCGCGCCGCCGACGTAGTCGCCGCGGGCGTTGACCGCGTCGAAGGTGGTGGCGGTGCCGAAGTCGACCACGATGCACGGGCCGCCGTAGAGGTGGTTGGCGGCCAGCGCGTTGACGATGCGGTCGGCGCCGACCTCCTTGGGGTTGTCCATCAGGACGTGCACCCCCGTCTTCACCCCCGGCTCCACGATCACCGCGGGGACGTCGCCGTAGTAGCGGCGCGTCACCTCGCGGAACTCGTGGAGCACGGAGGGGACGGAGGAGCAGATCGCCAGGCCCTCGACCTTCGCGTCGGCGATCGCGGTGCGCGACCCCTGCGAGCCCATCAGGCCGTGCAGCAGCACCGCCAGTTCGTCCGCCGTGCGGCGCGGATCCGTGGAGATCCGCCAGGTCTCGACGACCTCGTCACCGCCGAACAGGCCGAGGGTGGTCTGGGTGTTGCCGACGTCGATGGTGAGCAGCATGGGGTGCTTTCTTCGTCGAGGGCCAGCGGACGGACGGGCGGACCGGGTGGAGCGGGTGGAGCGGACGAACGGGCGGAGCAGACGGACGGGTCAGGCGCGCAGGTCCAGGCCGATGTCCAGGATCGGCGAGGAGTGGGTCAGCGCGCCCACCGCCAGGAAGTCGACACCAGTCTGGGCGACCTCGCGCGCGGTGGCCAGGGTGAGTCCCCCGGAGGCCTCCAGCTCGGCCCGGCCGGCCACCAGGGCGACCGCCTCGACCAGCTGCGGCACGGTGAAGTTGTCCAGCAGGATCAGGTCGGCCCCGGCCTCCAGGACCGGCGCGATCTGCTCCAGGGTGTCGACCTCGACCTCGACCGGCAGCTCCGGGTAGGCGGCCCGGACGGCCCGGAACGCCTCGGCGACACCGCCGGCCGCGACCACGTGGTTGTCCTTGACCAGGGCGGCGTCCGACAGCGCCATCCGGTGGTTGGCGCCGCCGCCGCAGCGGACCGCGAACTTCTCCAGCGCGCGCAGGCCCGGGGTGGTCTTGCGGGTGTCGCGGACCACCGCGCCGGTGCCCTCCAGGGCGTCCGTCCAGGCACGGGTGGCGGTGGCGATGCCGGACAGGTGGCAGAGCAGGTTGAGCGCGCTGCGCTCGGCGGTCAGCAGGTCCCGGGTGCGGGAGCGGACCGAGAGCAGCACCTGGCCGGCCTCGACCCGGTCGCCGTCCTGGACGTGCCGCTCGACCTCGAACTCCTCCTCGCAGACCAGTGAGACGACGGCCTCGGCGATCCGCAGGCCGGCCACCACGCCCGCCTGACGGGCGGTGAAGTCGGCGGTGGCGACGGCGTCGGCCGGCACGGTCGCCACCGAGGTGACGTCCTCGCCGCCGGCGAGGTCCTCGGCCAGCGCCAGGGTGGCGATGTCCTCGACCTCGACCGGGTCCAGGCCGGCCTCCTCCAGCAGCTCGGCGAGCTGCGGGTCCAGGCCGGTCTCGTAGCCCTCGCCGTCCCCGCAGGCGCAGCCGTCGCCGCAGCCGCCGGCCAGCGGGAGCTCCTCGTGCTCGTGCTCGTGCAGGTGGGTCACGTCGGTCGCGTCGGTCATGGTGTTACTGCTCCTCGGGGGTGCTGACGGGGCCGCCGGAGGCGGTGAGGGTGGTGATCAGGTGGCGTCGCCAGCGCGCGTCGTCCCGCTCCGGGAAGTCCTCGCGCCAGTGGCAGCCGCGGGTCTCCTCGCGCTGCGCGGCGGCGGTGACCAGGGCGTCGGCGACCAGCAGCAGGTTGGCGGCCTCCCAGGTCTCCACCCGGGGGTCGGCCGGCTTCTGCTCGGCGGCGTCGGTGCGGGCGTCCTCGGCGAGCCGTGCCAGCCCCTGCGCCGTGGCGGCCATCGACGCGGCCGAGCGCAGGACGCCCGCACCCCGCGACATCAGCCGCTGGATCTCGGCCCGCGCCTCGGGCGCGGGCAGCGGCACCGGGCGGGCGGCGCGGGCGGCGGCCACGTCGACGGTGCGCTCGGGCAGGTCGCCGGCCGTGTGCCGGGCGGTCAGGCCGGCGGCGATCCGCTCGGCGAAGACCAGGCCCTCCAGCAGTGAGTTGGAGGCCAGCCGGTTGGCGCCGTGCACCCCGGTGCAGGCGACCTCGCCGCAGGCGTACAGGCCGGGGACGGAGGTGCGGCCGTGGACGTCGGTGCGCACCCCGCCGGAGGCGTAGTGGGCGGCCGGGGCGATCGGGATCGGCTCGGTGACCGGGTCGATGCCGTGCGCCCGGCAGGACGCCAGGATGGTCGGGAAGCGCCGCTCCCACATCTCGGCGCCGAAGTGCCGTCCGTCCAGGTACATGTGGTCGGTGCCGTGCAGCTGCATCCGGCGGGTGATCGCCTTGGTGACGATGTCGCGCGGGGCGAGCTCGGCCAGCTCGTGCTGCCCGACCATGAAGCGGACGCCGTCCGCGTCGACCAGGTGGGCGCCCTCGCCGCGGACCGCCTCGGAGATCAGCGGCTGCTGGCCGTGCGCCTCCGGGCCGAGCCAGAGCACGGTGGGGTGGAACTGGACGAACTCCAGGTCGGTGACCCCGGCGCCGGCCCGCAGCGCGAGCGCCACGCCGTCGCCGGTGGAGACCGGGGGGTTGGTGGTGGCCGAGAAGACCTGGCCCATGCCGCCGGTGGCGAGCACCACCGCGCGGGCCCGGACGGCGCCGACGCCGTCGCGCCGGCCCTCGCCCATCACGTGCAGGGTCAGTCCGGCGGCGTGCCCGTCGGCGTCGGTGAGCAGGTCGAGGACGAGGGCGTGCTCGATGAGCTCCACGCCGGGGTCCTGCCGGACGGCGGCGACCAGGGCCCGGGATATCTCGGCGCCGGTGGCGTCCCCGCCGGCGTGCGCGATCCGGTTGCGGTGGTGGCCGCCCTCGCGGGTGAGCAGGATCGCGCCGTCCGCGCCGCGGTCGAAGGCGGCGCCGACCGCGATCAGCCGGCGGACCGCGTCCGGGCCCTCGGTGACCAGGGTGCGGACGGCGTCCTCGTCGCACACCCCGACGCCGGCGACCAGGGTGTCGGCGAGGTGCTGCTCGGGGGTGTCCCCCTCGCCCAGGGCGGCCGAGATGCCGCCCTGGGCCCAGCGGGTGGAGCCGTCGTCCAGCATCGCCTTGGTGACCACCAGGGCCCGCAGGCCGGCCTTGCGGACGTTGAGCGCGACGGTGAGCCCGGCCACGCCGGAGCCGACCACGACGACATCGGTGTCGGTGGTCCAGCCCGGCGCGGGGGCGGTGAGACGGTGCGTGACGGCGGACATGACGGTGACGGCTCCTTAGCGCGCGGCGGCGTCGACGGCGCCGCTGTCGCCACGGTACGCCGCGTCCCCGCGCAGCAGTCCGGTGCCCTCCCCGGCCTCGGCCGGGTCGCCGCCCGTGCCGGTGATCCGGTTGTGTGCGTCGACGAAGACGACCTTGGGGAGGTAGCCCTTGGCCTCGGCGGTGTCCATCTGCCCGTAGGCGATCAGGATGACGAGGTCGCCGGGGTGGACCAGCCGGGCGGCGGCACCGTTGATGCCGATGACCCCGGAGCCGCGCGGGCCGGCGATGGTGTACGTCTCCAGCCGGGCGCCGTTGTTGATGTCGACGATGTGGACCAGCTCGCCGGGGAGCAGGTCGGCGGCGTCGAGCAGGTCCTCGTCCACCGTGACCGAGCCGACGTAGTGCAGGTCGGCCTGGGTCACGGTGGCCCGGTGGATCTTGGACTTGAGCATGGTGCGGAGCATTGCGGGTCACGCCTCCTGTGAGTGCATGCCTGGGGAACTGCCTGCGGACGTACCGGGTGGTACTACCGGACGATGATGCGGACGTTGTCGATCAGGCGGGTCGTGCCCACCTTCGCGGCGACGGCCAGCACCGCCTCGCCCCGGAAGTCGTCCGGCGCTTCGGTGAAGTCGTGCGGATCGATCAGGGCGAGGTAGTCGAGGTCCACGCCCTCGGCGGCGTCCAGCACGGCCGAGGCGGCCTCGCGCACGGCCTTCGGGCCCTGCGCGGCCGCGTCCCGGCCGGCGAACAGCGCGCCGGACAGGGCGAGGGCGCGGGTGCGCTCCTCCGCCGAGAGGTAGCGGTTGCGGGAGGAGAGCGCCAGGCCGTCCTCCTCGCGGAGGGTCGGCACGCCGACCACCTCGACGTCGAAGTCGAGGTCGGCCACCATCCGGCGGACGATCGCCAGCTGCTGGGCGTCCTTCTCGCCGAAGAAGGCGAAGTCCGGGTCGGTGATGTGCAGCAGCTTGGCGACCACCGTCAGCACGCCGTCGAAGTGGCCGGGGCGGGTGGCGCCCTCGTAGCGCTCGCCCATCGGGCCGGCGGCCAGCCGCACCTGGGGCTCGCCGTTCGGGTAGACCTCGTCGACGGACGGCGCGAAGACCACGTCGGCGCCGTTGGCCTCGGCGAGCCGCACGTCCTCGTCCAGGGCGCGCGGGTAGCGCTCCAGGTCCTCGCCGGCGCCGAACTGCAGCGGGTTGACGAAGACGGTGACGGCGACCCGGCCGTCCCGGCCGACCTGCTTGCGGGCGGCGCGGATCAGCGAGGCGTGGCCCTCGTGCAGGGCGCCCATCGTCATCACGACCGCGTTGTCGACCGGCTGCTCGTCCGGCCAGAAGGCCGCCTCGAAGTCGTCGACGGTGTGGGTGACCACGGCCCGGTGGACCTTCGGGGCGCGCTGGGCCTTGCCCGGCTGCTTGCCGCGTGCCATTACTGCTTCTCCTCGTTCAGTACGTCCAGCAGCGCCGCCGCCGACGTCTCGTCGATCGTCCCGTGGGCCAGGGCCCGCTGGGCGGTGGCGCGGGCCATCGCCCGGTAGGCGGCCGGGATGTCCGGGGACACCGTACTGAGCTGCGCCAGGTGGCGCCGCACGGTGCCGGCGTCGCCCCGGGCGACCGGGCCGGTGAGGGCCGCGTCGCCGGAGCGCAGCGAGTTGTCCAGCGCGGCGCCGAGCAGCGGGCCGAGCATCCGGCCGGGCTCGGCGACGCCCGCCCCGCGCAGCAGCTCCATCGCCTGGGCGACCAGGGTGACCAGGTGGTTGGCGCCGTGCGCGAGGGCGGTGTGGTACCGCGGGCGGACGTCCTCCGGCACCCACTCGGGCTCGCCGCCCATCTCCACCACCAGCGCCTCGGCGACCGGGCGCAGTTCCTCGGGGGCGGTCACCCCGAACGGGCAGCCGGCCAGGCGGGCGAGGTCCACGGAGGTGCCGGTGAAGGTCATCGCCGGGTGCAGCGCCAGCGGCAGCGCACCGGCCCGGGTGGCCGGCTCCAGCACGGTCACGCCGTGCGCGCCCGAGGTGTGCACCAGCAGCTGGCCGGGGCGGACGGCGCCGGTCGCGGCGAGGCCGGCGACCAGGTCGGCCAGCGCGTCGTCGGGGACGGTGAGCAGGACGAGGTCGGCGGCGGCCAGCACCTGCGGCGGGGTGACGACCCGCACGCCCGGCAGCAGGGCCTCGGCGCGGCGCCGGGAGGCGGCGGAGACCCCGGAGGCGGCGACCACCTTGTGGCCGGCCAGCTGGAGGGCGGCGCCGAGCGCGGGGCCGACCCGGCCGGTGCCGACCACGCCCACGGCGAGGCGGGCGGGGCGGTTGCCGGGGTCGGCGGGGTCGTCGGGCAGGGCCGGATCGCCGTAGTCGGACTGACTCACGCACCCACCTCTGTCCAGGGCTTTCCGTTCCGGTCCGCTCGACGGGTACCGGACGTACCGGCCCATTCTACGGGGGCCGGGAGCGGGCCCGGGCGGTCCCGAGCGGCGCCCGGGGCGGGCTCAGTCGGTGGCGCCGGCGCGGATCAGGCCCGCCTCGTAGGCCAGGACCACGGCCTGGACGCGGTCGCGCAGGCCCAGCTTGGCCAGGATCCGTCCGACGTGGGTCTTCACGGTGGCCTCGGAGAGCACCAGCCGGGCCGCGATCTCCCCGTTCGACAGGCCCTGCGCGACCAGCAGGAACACCTCGCGCTCGCGCTCGGTGAGCGGGCCGAGGGTGTCCGCGCGGCCGGGGCCGCTCTGCGGGGTGGGCAGCACCTCGGCGAAGCGGTCGATCATGCGGCGGGTGGTGGTCGGCGCGACCACCGCGTCCCCGCCGTGGACGGCGCGGATCGCGGCCACCAGCTCGGTCGGCGGCACGTCCTTGAGCAGGAAGCCGCTGGCGCCGGCCTTGAGCGCGGCGAAGGCGTACTCGTCGAGGTCGAAGGTGGTGAGGATGAGCACATGCGGGGCGCCGGGCAGCGGGCTGCCGTCCTCGGCCAGGCAGATCTGCCGGGTGGCCTGCACGCCGTCCAGCCGCGGCATCCGGACGTCCATCAGGATCACGTCCACCGCGGTGTGCCGGAGCTTCTCCAGGGCCTGGGCGCCGTCCCCGGCCTCGGCGGCGATCTCGATGTCACCCTGCGACTGCAGGATCATCCGGAATCCGGTACGCAGCAGCTCCTGGTCGTCGACCAGCATCACGCGGATGGTCAAGGGTGGCTCCTAGCTCCTCGGGGGGAACGGCGGGGGTGCTGCGGGGTGCGACAGGGGGCGGAGCGGGCCGGCGGGGGCCCGGGGCCGCGGTCAGTGGGCGGCCTTCAGCGGCAGCACGGCGCGGATCCGGAAGCCGCCGCCGGGCCGTGGCCCGACGTCGAGGCTGCCGCTGACCATGCCGACCCGCTCGCGCATGCCGATCAGGCCGTGGCCCTGGCCGTCGGTGCCGCCGGCGGCCAGCTGTTCGTCGGTGCTGCCGCGCCCGTCGTCCTCGACCAGCACGGCCAGCTCGCGCTCGCCGAAGTCGACCGCGACCCGGGCGTGCACATCGGGTCCGCCGTGCTTGCGGACGTTGGTCAGCGCCTCCTGGACGATCCGGTAGACCGTCAGCTCGACGCCGCGCGGCAGTTCGCGCGGGTCGCCCGAGGTCGCGAAGTCCACCTGGAGACCGGCCGTGCGGACCTGGTCCAGCAGCTCCGGCAGCTCCTCGACGCCCGGCTGCGGCACGTACTCCTCGCCCTTGGTGTCGGCGGTGCGCAGCACGCCGAGCAGCCGGCGCATCTCGACCAGCGCCTGCCGGCCGGTGGAGGCGATGGTGCCCAGCGCCTCCTTCGCCTGCTGGGGCGAGTTGTCCAGCACGTACGCGGCGCCGTCGGCCTGGACGATCATCACCGAGACGTTGTGCGCGACCACGTCGTGCAGTTCGCGGGCGATCCGGGCCCGCTCGGCGGCGACCGCCACCTTGGCCTGGGCGTCGCGCTCGCGCTCCAGCCGGGCCGCCCGGTCCTCCAGCTCCACCAGGTAGGCCCGGCGGACCCGGGTCAGCCGCCCCCACGCCCAGCAGAGGATGAACGGGGTGGTCATCATGCCCGCGAAGAACAGCGCCTCGGGGAGGGAGTACTCGACGTAGCTGATGTCGCCGTCGGGCAGCCGGGTGGCCTTCTGCGGGTGGAGCCGCCAGAACACCAGCGGTCCGGCCAGCAGCCCGGCGGCCAGGGCCACCCGGGACGTCCACGGCCGGCCGAAGGCGGCGCCCGTGTAGGCGAACACCAGATAGGCGATGCTGGAGATCGCCGGGTTGACGTCGAGGGCCACCTGGCCGAGGCCGACCAGGGTCGCGGCGGTCACCGTCAGGTCGGGGAAGCGGCGGCGGAAGACCATCAGCAGCGGCAGCACGACGGCGACGACGAAGCCGGCGACGGCCCGCCAGCCGTAGTTGCCGCTCCCCTCCTCCGGCAGGATGCCGAGGACGAGCACCAGCGCGGCCCAGGCGGAGTCGACCACCATGGGGTGTCGGCGGAGCCACGCGTTGAGTCGATGCACGGATCAAGCGTAGGCAGGTGCGGCGTGTTCCCAGGTCCGCCGGGAGGGCGATCCGCCCTACTCCCTAGGTCGGAGAGGGGGGCGTACCGATGCCGTACGGATTGGGCGGGTACGGACCGGGTGTGTAGCGTCCCGCCCCATGACCTGGATGCGGTGGGCGCCCGCGACGGAGCGCGCCCTCTACGGACCCGACACCGGCTTCTACCGCAGGCCGGAGGGCCCCGCCGGGCACTTCCGCACCTCGGTGCACGCCTCACCGCTGTTCGCCGGGGCGGTGGCCCGGCTGCTCCTTGAGGTGGACGCGGCACTCGGCCGTCCGGAGGAGCTGGCGTTCGTGGACGTCGGGGCCGGGCGGGGCGAGCTGGTCGCCGGGGTGCTGGCCCGGCTGCCGGAGGCGGTGGGGGAGCGGCTGCGGGTGTACGCGGTGGAGCTCGCCGACCGTCCGCCGCTGCCGCCCGCCGCTCCGTCCACAGGGCTGTGGACGGAGCGGCGGTGGGACGCGGTGGTGTGGACGGACGCGGTGCCGCGCGGCGTCACCGGGCTGCTGTTCGCCAACGAGTGGCTGGACAACGTGCCGCTGGACACCGGCGAGGTCGGCGAGGACGGGCTGCTGCGCTACCTGGAGGTGGACACCGCGACCGGCGAGGAGCGGCTCGGCGCCCCGGTCGACGCCGCCGACGCGGCCTGGGCCGCGCGCTGGTGGCCGGCCGAACGCCCCGGGGACTTCACCGAGTTCGGCGCCCCCCGGGACGCCGCCTGGGCGCACGCGGTGGCCGGGCTGGAGCGCGGGCTCGCCGTCGCCGCCGACTACGGGCACACCGCCGCCCGCCGCCCGCCGTTCCCCACCCGCACCGGCTTCCGGTCCGGCCGCGAGGTGGCTCCGGTGCCCGACGGCTCCTGCGACGTCACCGCGCACGTCGCGCTGGACGCCGTCGCCGTCCCCGGTCTCCACAGCCTGTGGACGACGCAGCGGGAGGCGCTGCGGGCGCTCGGCGTCAGCGGCGCCAGGCCGGCGCTCGCCCTCGCCTCCACCGACCCGGCCGGCTACCTGCGGGCCCTCGGGGGCGCCGGCGAGGGGGCGGAGCTCACCGACCCGGCCGGTCTCGGCGCGTTCGGCTGGCTCGCGCAGACCGTCCGGATGCCGGTACCGGCGAGCCTGGAGGCGCTGCCGGGATGGCAGACTCTCACCCCATGAGGGAGACCACGGTCGGCATCGGGGCGGGAGCCGAGAACTTCACGGGCGAGGCGGGCGCCACCGACATGGTGCTCAACATCGGCCCGCAGCACCCCGCCACCCACGGCGTGCTGCGGCTGCGGCTGGTGCTGGACGGCGAGCGCATCGTCGCCGCCGAGCCGGTGATCGGCTACATGCACCGGGGCGCCGAGAAGCTCTTCGAGGCCCGGGACTACCGGCAGATCATCATGCTGGCCAACCGGCACGACTGGCTGTCGGCCTTCTCCAACGAGCTGGGCGTGGTGCTCGGCGTCGAGCGGATGCTCGGCATGGAGGTGCCGGAGCGCGCGGTGTGGATCCGCACCCTGCTGGCCGAGCTGAACCGCGTCCTCAACCACCTGATGTTCCTCGGCTCCTACCCGCTGGAGCTGGGCGGGATCACTCCGATCTTCCACGCCTTCACCGGCCGCGAGGACCTCCAGCACGTGCTGGAGGAGGCCTCCGGCGGCCGGATGCACTACATGTTCAACCGGGTCGGCGGCCTGAAGGAGGACCTCCCGGCCGGCTGGCTCGGCCGGGTCCGCGCCGCCGTCGCCGTGGTCCGCTCCCAGCTGCCGGTCTTCGAGGAACTGGTGCTGGGCAACGAGATCTTCCGCGCCCGCACGGCCGGGGTCGGCGTGCTCACGAAGGCGCAGGCCGAGGCGTACGGCGTCAGCGGCCCGATCGCCCGGGCCAGCGGCCTGGACTTCGACCTGCGCCGCGACGAGCCCTACCTCGCGTACGGCTCCGAGGAGCTGCGGCGGGTGCTCACCGTGGTCACCCGCGAGGAGGGCGACTGCCTGGCCCGCTTCGAGTGCCTGCTGGAGCAGACGGTCAACGCGCTGGACCTCGCCGACGCCTGCCTGGACAAGCTGGCCGGGCTCGCCCCCGGGCCGGTCAACCTGCGGCTGCCCAAGGTGCTCAAGGCCCCCGAGGGCAGCACCTACGCCTGGACGGAGAACCCGCTCGGCGTCAACGGCTACTACCTGGTGTCGCGCGGCGACAAGACGCCGTGGCGGCTCAAGCTGCGCTCGGCGTCGTTCAACAACATCCAGGCGCTCACCGAGCTGCTGCCGGGGACGCTGGTCGCCGACATGGTGGCGATCCTGGGCTCGATGTTCTTCGTCGTCGGCGACATCGACAAGTGAGGACGGACGAGGGGGCGGGCGGGTAGCCGCCCGCCCCCTCGGCGCTACGCGTTCTTCGGCGTCCTGGGCTTCTTCGCCGGGTCGGCCGGGTGCGGGGCCACCTTCCGGTCGCCCTTGGTGGCGATCCGCTCCTCGCAGAGCCCGGCCAGCACCCGGTACGCGGCCGGGCCCATCAGCTCGGTGAGCTCCGGGCGGTAGCTGACGTAGACCGGGTCGGCGCCCTGGTGGGCGTCCGGGCTGCCGGTGCACCACCAGTGCAGGTCGTGGCCGCCGGGGCCCCAGCCGCGCCGGTCGTACTCGCCGATGGTGACCTGGAGGTAGCGGGTGTCGTCCGGGCGGTCGATCCAGTCGTAGGTGCGGCGCACCGGCAGCTGCCAGCAGACGTCCGGCTTGGTCTCCAGCGGCTCGCGGCCCTCCTTGAGCGCGAGCGCGTGCAGGGCGCAGCCCGCGCCGCCGGCGAAGCCGGGGCTGTTCACGAAGATGCAGGCGCCGTTGACCCGCCGGGTCTGGCGGTCGCCGTCCTCGTCGAACATCGTGATGCCGCCGTCGGTCCTGATCCGGCCCTTGGCGTCGGTGCCGTGCGCGTGGTTCTCCCACAGCTCGGGGGTCAGCCGGGCCGCGTGGCCGGTGACGCGCTTCTCGTCGTCCTCGTCCGAGTAGTGCGCGCCCAGCGTGCAGCAGCCGTCGGACTCGCCCCGGCCCTCGCGGATGCCCTGGCAGCCCTGGCCGAAGATGCACGACCAGCGGGAGGTCAGCCAGGTCAGGTCGCAGCGGAAGACCTGCTCCCCGTCGTCCGGGTCGGTGAACTCGACCCAGGCACGCGGGAAGTCGAGCGGCACCTCGGGGCGGAGCTCGGAGCGGAGGACCGGCATCGCGAGGTCGACGGCGGCCGGGGTGCCGGCCTTCCGCTTGGCCTTCTTGCCCTGGGAGGTGCTGCTGCTGTGCTGGGACGTGTCTGCTGCTGCCACTCGGCAAGGGTAGAGCCTTCGCGCGGTGGCGGACCGACCGTGGCCACCGGGTCCACGAGGAGTTCACCGCCCGGCGCCCGGCCGCGGCGGGTGCGGGGCCGCGGTGAAGGCGGGGTGAAGGGCCCGTCGGCGCACGCCGGGCGGGGCCGCGGGCGGCCCTAGGATGGCTGCCGGTCCAGCACACGGGGAGGTCCGCGATGGCCGGTGGCAGCAGCGAGTTCGTCATCAAGCCGTGGGAACTGCACGGCGAGGGGCGGGAGTTCGAGCGGATCTCGGCGGACTTCGGGAAGGCCGCCACCGCCCTGGAGCAGGGGCTCGCCGCCCTCGGCAGCCCGTGGGGCGCGGACGCCCCGGGCAGCGGGTTCGCCGCCGCGTACCGGGAGGCGCACGGCGCTCTGGTGGGCGGGCTGCGCGGGCTGGCCGGGCGGCTCGGGACGGTCGGCACGGGTCTGCACGGCATGGCCGAGCGGACCGCCGACGCCGACACCTCGGCGGCGAGCGGCTTCGCCGGCGGTGCGCCGGGCGGGCGCGGCACCGGCAAGGACCGGTCGGCCTGACGCCGGTGGTGGACGCGCGCACCGTTCGGGGCCCGGCGCGCGTCCTTCCCCCGGGGCGGAGCGCCGCCCGGTAGCGCAGGGCCTGTCCGTCGAAGGGGGAGACACGTGTCCCGGAAACTGCCCGAGGAACTCGTCCCGGTGCTGGCCCGGACCGGCCACCGGTGGCCGCTGGCCGACGAGGAGGGGCTGCGCAGGGCGGCGGGCCTCTGGCGCGAGTTCGGCACCGAGGCGGACCGGCTGGCCGGGCGCGGCGGCGACGCCGTGCGGCGCGTCACCGGGGACAACTCGGGCCGCGCCGTCGAGGCCTTCGCCACCTACTGGCAGGCGTTCCGCGGCGGCGGCAAGGGGCACCTGGACGACGCGCACGCCGCCGCCGGGCTGGTCGCCGGCGCCTTCGACGCGGCCGCCCGCGCCGTCGACTCCGCCAAGGCCGACATCGTCGCCGCCCTCAACGAGCTGGCCGCCGAACTGGAGCAGGCCGAGGAGGCGGTGGCCCGGGCCCGGGCCCGGGCCGCGGCGGCGTCCCGGGCGACGCCGGGTCCGGGTCCGGGGCCGGTGCCGGGCGGCGTGTTCGACGCGGTGCGGCAGAGCGTCGACGCGGTCGCCGAACGGACGGCGCGGGCGGTGGCGGCCGCCGCCGTCGAGGCCGCCGGGCTGAGGATCGGCGGACTGCTCGACGAACTCGGCCGGGCGATGAAGGACGGCCTGGGCACCGCGCTGCGGGAGCCGGCCGTGGTCGCGCTGCTGCGGCTGGCGCCGCCCGGCGCCGACGGTGTGCGGGCGGCCGGGTACCCGGGCGGCGCCGCCGGGGCCTTCGACCCGGTGGCCGCCGGGCTGCCCGCCGTGCTCGGCGAGCCGGGGGTGCTCGGCGGCCCCGGCGGGACGGGGCTGACCGTGGTGCCGGGGCAGGACGGCCGGCCGGTGGTGGGCGTGCCCGGGCTGGCCGTGAAGCTGGACGAGGCCGGGCGGCCGGTGCTGGACGAGCACGGTGAGCCGGTCATCGTGCGGGCCGACGGCACTCCGGTGGCGGACGCCGGGGGGCTGGTCGTCGTGCCCGGGGCGGACGGCCGGCCGGTGGTCGGGGTGGAGAACCTGGCCGTGAAGCTGGACGAGCACGGACAGCCGGTGCTGGGCAGGGACGGGCAGCCGGTGCTGACCGGCCAGGACGGCCGGGAGATCACCGGGGTGCCGCTGGCGGGCTCGCCGTCGGGACCGCTCCCCGGGCCGCCGCCCGGACCGGGGGAGGGGGACGGGCGGCACGGCCACGGCGCCGGCGGTGGTGACGGCGCCGGCGGTGCGCAGGACGACGGTGCGGACGGCGAGGGCCACGGCCACGGGCGCGGGGCCGGCGGGGGCGGGCCGGTGACGGCGGTGGCGGCCGGAGTGGACGCGGTGCTCGGGGCCGGGGCCCCGGGGGCGTCCGGCGGCGGTCCGGGCGACGAGGACGGCGTGACCGCTCCCGGTCCGGGCGGGCACGGGCCCCGGCCGGGGCCGGAGGGCTTCGCGGACGCCCCGGCGGGCGGGTCCGGGGGTTCCTCCGGTGGCGGCGGTGGCGGTGGTGGCGGCGGGGACAGGGCTCCGGCCGGGCCCGGGCCGACCCCCGTCCACCACGCCGACGGGGGCGGGGGCGGGGGAGCGGGCGGCGGCGGTTCGACCGGCTCGCCCGGGCACCCCCGCGCGGCCGACGGCGACTACCTGCTGCCGCCGGCCGCCGCGCCCGCGCCCTCGCCCGCGCCGGGTCCGTCGCCCGGCGGGGGCGGTGGTGGGGGGTACGCCGCGGGTCCGGTGACCGTGCGGACCGACTCGGTGCTCGCGCCACCCGCGCCCCCGCCCGTCACCGGGCACGACCTCGCGGCCCCGGCCCCGGCGCCCGCCACCGCCCCCGGGCCGGCTCCGGCGGCGGGCGGCTGGACGCCCGCGCCGCACGTCACCGCCCACCCCGGCTCCTACGCCGCACCGTTCACCGCGCCGCCGGGCGCCGGTGGCGGCGGCCCGGTCGGGCCCGGACCGCTGGCCGTGGGCGCGGCCCCGGGCCCGGCGGCGGCGCCGGGAGCGCCGGGTGCGCACGGCCCGGCGCCGTTCGGCAGCGGGATCGGCGCGGGTGCCCCGGCGGCCCCGCCGTCACCCGCCGCCCCGGCGCCCGGCTCCGCCCCCGGCTCCCCGGGTGCCCCGGGCGGTCCGGCCCCGCGCGCCGCCGCCGGGGCCGGACCGGGGGCGGCCCACCCGGCCGTCCCGCCGGTGCCGGTGCCGGTTCCGCTGCCGGTGCCTCCGCCCCCGGCGGTCCCGCCGTCGATCGGGCCCGGTGCGGGTACGGCTCCCGCGCCCACCCCCGCGCCTGCCCCCGGACCCGGCCCCGCTCCCGTGCCCGGGCGGTCCGACGACCACCCGGACGGCCACCACCCGCACCGCCGCCGGACGGACGCGGCGTCCGCCGACGGCCAGTCCGCGCTCGCCTGGGGCGCGGTGCCGATGGCCACCGCGCACGCGACCGCCCTGCACCTGGCCATGCGCGCGCTGCGCGGGGACGGCGTGGCGGGCGCGCCCGTCGTCCGGCTGCGGACCATCGCGGACAGCCGCCCGACCGGCCTGCCCGGCGGCCTCGGCCCGGTCGACCCGGAGCACCAGCGCGAGATCGAACGCCGGGCCCCCCGGGACGCCGACGGCCTGCCGGCCCGTCACCCCGATCCGGCGCAGGGCGGCTGGACCGAGGTGGTCAACGACGGCGGGTACCGCGAACCGGGGCGGGCCAACAACAGCCTGGAGATCGCCCTCTCCGCCGTCGACACCTTCACCGGCCGGCCGACCTGCGCCGCGCCGCGGATCCCCACCGAGGGGGACGCGGGCGAACGCGGCGGCCGCGACCGCGCCGAGCGCGAACTCGGCGCGCCGTTCCGCGACCTCGGCGACGGCGACCAGGCCTTCGCCCGCCTCGCGGGCGAACTGCGCCGGGCCGGCCACGGCGCCCAGGCCGTGCTGCTCACCCTGGACGGCTTCGGCCGCCCGCACGCCTGGAACGCGGTGAACCACCGGGACACCGTGACCTACCTCGACCACCAGGCGGGCCGCCGGGACCCGGCCCCCCTCCACCCGGCCGACCACGGCCTCTGGGCCATCGCCCTCGGTCCCGAGGGCCGCCCCCTGGACCTCCTCGCCCCTGCCCCGTGAGCGGGGGACGGTCCCGGCCGCGGGCCAGGACGCGGACCGGTCCGGAGAATCGGCTTGAGGGGCGGGCAACGAGCGAGTGGAGGTGGCCGCGGTGGCGGTGACGAGGGCGGCGGCGATCGAGGCGGCGCATCGGTGGATCAACGGGGACCTGCCGGCGGCGGGCGCCCGGCGGGTCCGGTCGCACGAGTTCGAGCTGGGCTGGGTGGTCTGGGCCGAGCCCCCGCCGGTCGGGGTGGACCCGCGGACCGGGGAACGGCGCGCACCCGAGGAGATCGGGGCGGCCTGCGCCGTGGTGGACCGGACGGACGGCCGGTTCACCGTCTGGCCGTCCGTCCCGGTGCCCGAAGTGGTCCGGCTGTACCGGGACTTCGTCGGCGCGGGCGGGTACGACCCGGCCCGGCCGCCCGCCACCGGCCGCGGCACCCGCGCCGAACTGACCTACCGTGACCCGGGCGGCGAGCGCCGGGTGCTGGCCCTGCGGTCGGCGCCGGGCCTCGCCCACCCGGCGCTGCGCGGCTGGTGGTGGCTGCGCGAGCAGGGCGTCCGGCCCGAGGAGGTGCTCGCCGTCCGCACCGACCTGCGGCCGAGCGCCCTGCCGGGCGGTTACTGGGCGCACGCGCTGGCGGCCGAACTGCCCGGCGTGCGGCTGGAGTCCGACCTGCCGTACGGCCCGCGCTTCGACCACCGGGCGGCGGTCGTGCGCGCGCTGCCGCACGGGGAGGGGGACGGTCCGGCCCGCAACCGGGTGCCGTTCCCGCGCGCCGTCCCGCGCCCGCCCGCCGAGCCCGCGCACGCGCTGGCCGAGCGGCTGACGGCCCGCTTCGGGCCGGACGGCGTCCGCCGGTTCGCCCCGGCGGACGTCGCCCGCGCCGACCTGCCGGCCGAGGCCGCCCGCGTGCTGCTGACGGTCGGCGTGCCGGCGGGCGTCGACGGCTACTTCGCCCTGCACGACCCGCGCCCGGAGCCGGTCGTCGGCGGCGTGCCGCACGACGGCGCCCGCCTGCGGACCGTGCTCCCGCCGCTCGCCGACCACCTGGCGGCGGTGGGCCGCGGTACCCGGGTGGCCGAGCGGGAGCGCCGGGCGCTGGCCCCGCAGGTGGTGCTCGGCACGGACGGCTGGGCGCTGATCACCCTGGACACCGCCTGCGGCGCCGTGCGCGCCGTCGACCCCGACCACGCCACGGCCCGCCACTGCAACGCCTCCGCGGCCGCCTTCGTGAGCTCCCTCGACGTCTTCGCCGGCCGGCTGCCCGGTCTGCGCGGGCTCGGCCCGGAGGCCGCCGGAGCGGCCGTCGCCGACCTTCAGGACGCCCTCGCGGCGGTGGACCCGGAGGTCTTCGCCGACCCGGAGAACTGGTGGGCGGTGATCGTCGAGCAGCTCTGGGACGGCCTGCTCTGAACGGCCCGCCCGCCGGGCCGTCCGGGTGAACGCCGGAACAACGCCGTCCGAATACTGTTCGAACGGCGTCACCGGACGGGCCCCCGGCGGCCCCCCGGAGCTGCGATCAGTGCCCGGACCAGCAGAAACAGCGGCACGGCCGGTCTCCTCCGGCCCGGGATCGCGTAGCGTGGAGAGTTATGCGACTCGGTGTTCTCGACGTAGGTTCCAACACGGTCCACTTCCTCGTGGTGGACGCCCATCCGGGCGCCGCCCCCCTGCCCGCCTACTCCCACAAGGCCGAGCTGCGGCTCGCCGAACTCCTCGACGAGCAGGGTGCGATCAGTGAGACCGGCGTCGAGCGGCTGATCGGCATGGTCGCCTCCTCGCTGCGGGTCGCCGAGGACAAGGGTGTGGTCGACATACTGCCCTTCGCGACCTCCGCCGTGCGCGAGGCCGCCAACGGCGAGGCGGTGCTGCGCCGGGTCGCCGAGGAGACCGGCGTCGAGCTGCGGGTGCTCTCCGGTCAGGACGAAGCCCGGCTGACCTTCCTGGCGGTCCGTCGCTGGTTCGGCTGGTCCTCCGGCCGGCTGCTCAACCTCGACATCGGCGGCGGCTCGCTGGAGATCGCCTGCGGCCTGGACGAGCAGCCGGACGCCGCCTGCTCGCTGCCGCTCGGCGCCGGCCGGCTGACCGCCCGCTGGCTGCCCGGCGACGTCGCCGACCCCGAGCAGCTGCGCGGGCTCCGGCGGCACATCCGCGCCGAGATCGCCACCGTCGTCGGCGAGATCTCCCGGCTCGGCGCCCCGGACCACGCGGTCGCCACCTCCAAGACCTTCAAGCAGCTCGCCCGGATGACCGGAGCCGCCCCGGCCGACGCGGGCCCGTACGCTGACCGCCGGCTCACCCGCGGCAACCTCGCCGCCTGGCTGCCCCGGCTCTCCGCGATGACCGTCGCCGAGCGGGCGCAGATCCCCGGCGTCTCCGAGGGGCGCGCCAAGCAGCTGCTGGCGGGCGCGCTGGTCGCCGACGCCGCGATGGACCTGTTCGGCCTCGACGAGCTGGACGTCTGTCCCTGGGCGCTGCGCGAGGGCATCATCCTGCGCCGCCTGGACGCCATGGACAACGCCGCCGACCGCCGCCGGCCCGCCCTCACTCCCTGAGGTCGCCCCTTGACGGACGGCGCCCGCGGTGGTCGGGCGGGCTCCGGCCCGCTCCCCGTTCCGGGCGCCGTCCGCTTACGCTGTCTCCCGTGGCGCACCCAGCGGACGAGGACGGAACGCGGGAGGGCCGCGCTCCCGAGGACGGGCAGCCGCGGCCGGACACCCCGCGCCGCGCCGAGCCGGAAGGGCCGGCCCGCCCGGCCGACCGGGCCGCCCCCGCCGCCGGACCCGCCCGCCCCCGCAAGCTCGGCAAGGCCGCCCGTGAGGCCGCCGGCGGGGTCGCCGAGAAGGCGGCCCGCAAGGCCGCCACCCGGGCGGCAGGAAAGACGGCGGGCAAGGCGGCCGAGAAGTCGGCGGGCAAGGCGGCCGAGAAGCCGGCAGGAAAGTCGGCGGGCAAGCCGGCCGGGAAGCCGGCCGCCACCGGGGCCCCCGACGCCCAGCCCGCCCGCGGCACCCGCACCGCCCGGGCGGCCGGCGCCGCCAAGGCCGCCGTCCAGTCGGTGAAGTCCGTCAAGGCCGCCCGCCAGGCCGCCGCCCGCCCCCCGCTGCTGCGCACCACCGACCGCCTGGTGCTGCCCGCGCACCCCTCCCTGCACATCCCGGACACCAAGGTCGCCCTCTCCACCGCCTCGGTCTACCCGGCCAACACCGCGATCGCCTTCGAGCTCGCCGCCAAGCTCGGCTACGACGGGGTCGAGGTCATGGTCTGGAACGACCCGGTCAGCCAGGACATCGAGGCGCTGCGCCGCCTCTCCGACGTCCACGGCATGCCGATCCTCGCCGTGCACGCGCCGTGCCTGCTGATCACCCAGCGGGTGTGGACCACCGACCCGTGGACCAAGCTGGTCCGCGCCCGCGCGGCGGCCGAGAAGCTCGGCGCGAGCGCGGTCGTCGTCCACCCGCCGTTCCGCTGGCAGCGCCAGTACTCCCGGGAGTTCGTCGAGGGCATCCACCGGATGGCGGGGGAGAGCGACGTCCGGTTCGCCGTCGAGAACATGTACCCGTGGCGCTACAAGGACCGCGAGGTGCTGGCCTACGCGCCGGGCTGGGACGTCACCGACGAGGAGTACCGGCACTTCACCATTGACCTCTCGCACGTCGCCACCTCACGGGTGGACGCCTTCGCGATGGTCGACCGGATGGGGGACCGGCTCGCCCACATCCACCTGGCGGACGGCTCGGGCTCCGGGAAGGACGAGCACCTCATCCCCGGCCGGGGCAAGCAGCCCTGCGCCGAGCTGCTGGAACACCTCGCCCGGACCGGGTTCGACGGCCACGTGGTGCTGGAGGTCAACACCCGCCGGGCCGCGTCGCCCGCCGAACGCGAGGCCGATCTCGCCGAGGCGCTCGCCTTCACCCGCTTGCACCTGGCCACCCCCGCGCGCGTACGCTGACAGCACACGAACTGCCGGACTCAGGGGGAGACATGGCGGACCGGAACGGGACCGGAGGCGACTTCCGCGGGCTCGCGGAGTCGTTCGGTGGGGTGGCGGCGGAGTACGACCGGGCGCGGCCGTCGTATCCGCAGGAGTTGTTCGACGAGGTGGAGCGGCTTTCCGGGCGGGGTCTGCGGGGGGCGCGGGTGCTGGACGTGGGGGCGGGGACGGGGATCTCGACGCGGTTGCTGGCGGCGCGGGGTGCCGAGGTGGTGGGGGTGGAGCCGAGTGCGGGGATGGCGGCGCAGTTCCTGGCGAGTGGTCCGGGGCTGGCGCTGGTCCGGGGGAGCGGTGACGAGTTGCCGTTCCACGATGGTTCGGCGGACTTCGTCACCTATGCGCAGGCGTTCCACTGGACGGATCCCGCGCGTTCGGTGCCCGAGGCGATCCGGGTGCTGCGGCCCGGTGGCGCCCTCGCCGTCTGGTGGAACGTGAAGGACAGCGGCGTCACCTGGGTGCGGGCGATGGGCGAGCGGCTCGCCGCCGCGCTGCCCGCGACGTACCACCACTACAGCGCCACCAAGGAGATCGCCTCCCACCTCGCCCCGTACGGGCTGCGGTCGGGGAAGGCCGTGCTGCACTGGGAGCGCCGGGTCACCGTCGACCACCTGATCACCGACCTCTCCTCGCGCTCCTACCTCGCCGCGCTCACCCCGGAACAGCGCGAACCGCTGCTGGCGGTCGAGCGCGCGGCCCTGCTGGCGGAGTTCCCGGACGGCTGGGTGATCGAGCCGTACGTGCTGGACCTCACGGTGGCCCTGACCCCGGCCCGGCCGCTCGCGTAGGCTGACGTCCGGCGTGAACTGCCGCTCGGGGGAGGGGACATGACGGACGTGCAGGAGTTCCGCAGGCTGGCGGAGTCGTTCGGTGGGGTGGCGGCGGAGTACGACCGGGCGCGGCCGTCGTATCCGCAGGAGTTGTTCGACGAGGTGGAGCGGCTTTCCGGGCGGGGTCTGCGGGGGGCGCGGGTGCTGGACGTGGGGGCGGGGACGGGGATCTCGACGCGGTTGCTGGCGGCGCGGGGTGCCGAGGTGGTGGGGGTGGAGCCGAGTGCGGGGATGGCGGCGCAGTTCCTGGCGAGTGGTCCGGGGCTGGCGCTGGTCCGGGGCAGTGGTGACGAGTTGCCGTTCCACGATGGTTCGGCGGACTTCGTCACCTATGCGCAGGCGTTCCACTGGACGGATCCCGCGCGTTCGGTGCCCGAGGCGATCCGGGTGCTGCGGCCCGGCGGCGCCCTCGCCGTCTGGTGGAACGTGACGGACCAGGAGGTGCCCTGGGTCCGGGCCGCCGGTGACCGGGAACGCGCGCTGCTGCCCGGGGCGGTGCGCCAGTTCGACGAACTGGAGACGGCCGGCGAGCAGTGGCGCCGCCTCGGTCTGGACTCCGTCGCCACCGTGCTCCGCTGGGAGCGCCGGACCACCGTCGACGACCTGATCACCGACCTCTCCTCGCGCTCCTACGTCGCCGTCCTCGACGAGGACCGGCGCCGTGCGGTGCTGGAGAGCGAGCGCGAGGCGCTCCGGGCCGAGTTCCCGGACGGCCGGATCACCGTGCCGTACCTCCTCGACCTGACCCTCGCGGTCGTCCCCGGCTGACCGCCTCGCCGCCCCGTCGCCGTCCCGTCGCCGGGCCGTCCGCGCCCGCGCCGCCGCCCGCGCCGCTGACCGCATCGCGGACGCGGCGTCCGCCGCCGGGACGGCGGGCGTAGGCTCGACGGACACCGTGGCCCCGCACCCTCCGAACGACCGGGGCCGCCAGCCAGCCTCCGAAGGAGTGGAGCACAGTGCCCGAGCTGAGGTCCCGTACGGTCACCCACGGTCGCAACATGGCAGGCGCCCGGGCGCTTCTCCGGGCCGCCGGCGTAGCCCGCGAGGACTTCGGCAAGCCGATCATCGCGGTCGCCAACTCCTTCACCGAGTTCGTCCCCGGCCACACCCACCTCCAGCCGGTCGGCCGGATCGTCTCCGAGGCGATCAAGGAGGCGGGCGGCATCCCCCGCGAGTTCAACACCATCGCGGTCGACGACGGCATCGCGATGGGCCACGGCGGCATGCTCTACTCGCTGCCCTCGCGCGACCTGATCGCCGACTCGGTCGAGTACATGGTCAACGCGCACTGCGCCGACGCGCTGATCTGCATCTCCAACTGCGACAAGATCACCCCCGGCATGCTGATGGCCGCGCTGCGCCTGAACATCCCGACGGTCTTCGTCTCCGGCGGCCCGATGGAGGCCGGCAAGGCCACCCTGGTCGACGGCACCGTGCGCAAGCTCGACCTGGTCGACGCGATCTCCCAGGCGGTCAACGAGAACGTCTCCGACGAGGACATCGCGATCATCGAGGAGAACGCCTGTCCGACCTGCGGCTCCTGCTCGGGCATGTTCACCGCCAACTCGATGAACTGCCTCACCGAGGCGATCGGCCTCTCGCTGCCCGGCAACGGCTCCGTGCTCGCCACCCACACCGCCCGCCGCGCCCTCTACGAGCGGGCCGGCCGCACCGTGGTCGAGATCGCCGGCCGCCACTACGGCCAGGACGACCACTCCGTCCTGCCCCGCTCGATCGCCAACCGCGCGGCCTTCGAGAACGCCATGGCCCTCGACATCGCCATGGGCGGCTCGACCAACACCATCCTCCACCTGCTCGCCGCCGCCCAGGAGGCCGAGCTGGACTTCGACCTGCGGGCCATCGACGCGATCTCCCGCAAGGTGCCCTGCCTCTCCAAGGTCGCGCCCAACGGCTCGTACTACATGGAGGACGTGCACCGGGCCGGCGGCATCCCGGCCATCCTCGGCGAGCTGTACCGCGGCGGGCTGCTCAACGAGGACGTCCACACCGTCCACGCCGACTCGCTCGCCGAGTGGCTGAAGACCTGGGACGTCCGCGGCGGCTCGCCCTCCGCCGAGGCCGTCGAGCTGTGGCACGCCGCCCCCGGCTGCGTCCGCTCCGCCGAGGCCTTCTCGCAGTCCGAGCGCTGGGAGTCGCTGGACACCGACGCCGCCGGCGGCTGCATCCGCAGCGTCGAGCACGCGTACTCCGTCGAGGGCGGCCTCGCCGTGCTGTACGGCAACCTCGCCGAGGACGGCTGCATCGTGAAGACGGCCGGCGTCGACGAGTCGATCTGGACGTTCAGCGGCCCGGCCGTCGTCGTCGAGTCCCAGGAGGACGCGGTCGAGGCGATCCTCGCCAAGCGGGTCAAGGAGGGCGACGTCGTCGTCATCCGCTACGAGGGCCCCAAGGGCGGCCCCGGCATGCAGGAGATGCTCTACCCGACCTCCTTCCTCAAGGGCCGCGGCCTCGGCAAGGCCTGCGCGCTGGTCACCGACGGCCGCTTCTCCGGCGGCACCTCGGGCCTGTCCATCGGCCACGCCTCCCCGGAGGCCGCGTCCGGCGGCACCATCGCGCTGGTCGAGGACGGCGACACCATCGCCATCGACATCCCGGGCCGGCGGATCTCCCTGGAGGTGCCCGCCGAGGTCCTGGACGAGCGGCGCCGCGCGCTGGAGGCCGCCGGCGGCTACCGGCCGAAGAACCGCGACCGCCAGGTCAGCCAGGCCCTGCGCGCGTACGCCGCGATGGCCACCTCCGCCGACAAGGGCGCCGTCCGGGACGTCAGCAAGCTCGGCTGACCCCGGCCGCGCCCCCGCAGCGACACGAGGAGCCGTCCCGGCCACCGGGACGGCTCCTCCGGTGTTTCCGCCCACCGGGGATAATCGGACCCGTGACCCAGGAACCCAGTCCCTCCGCCCAGCCCGCAGGCGCCCCCGAGCCGGAGCCGATCCGCTGGTTCGGCACCAGCTGGGTCGAGCGCGGCGGCGACTACCGGCTGCGCCGCGTCCTCGTCCCGGCCGGCGCCCTGCTCGCCGCCGCGGCCGCCGCCCTCGTGCTGCGCTTCGCCGTCGACGGCATCCGGATCGCCGACAACGGCGGGTTCCTCAACGGGCTGCTGGTCGCCGCCGTGGGCATCTGCTCGATGCTCGCCGCGCTGCGCACCTGGAAGCTGCTCGCCGAGGGCAAGGAGAGCCTGACCGGCTGGATGGCCGAGGAGAAGTCGCTCGGCGTGGTCTGGATCATCGGCGGGGTCGGCTCCCTGCTCGCCTACTTCGTCCGCGGTCTGCGCGAGGCGCCGGGCGAGGCCGTCCGGCGCGCCCGCTACGAGCAGGAGCTCGCCCGCTACGAGCGCCGGCAGGCGGGCCGCAGCGGCCGGCCCGGCGCCAGGACGCCGGGCCGGGCCAAGCGCAAGCGCTGAGCCGGACCGCGCTCAGCTGCGGCTGACCGTCCCGCAGACATCGCTCGGGTCCGGCGGCTGGGTGAGGTCGTACGGGTCCGAGGTCGGCCCGGACTGGTTCGGGTCCGGCGCCTGCGCGGCCGCGAACTGGTCGAACTGCGGGTGGTAGTAGCCGTCGCCGGCATCGCACTCACTGTTGGCGACGTCGGACCGGTTGCTCTCGAAGTAGATCTTGCCGCGCTCGACCTCGTACTTCGCCGGGTCGTAGAAACGGAACGTCGCGATCCGGCGCACCAGGGTCCGCGCGGTCCAGGTGTCCCCGGCCACGTCGTCCACCGGGGTGAGCAGGCCCACCGGCTTGACCGCGCCGTCCCCCGCCCCCGGTCCGGTCGGGGCCGGGGCGCCCGACGGCCGCGGCGGCCGGGAGGGCTTGGGCGCCATCGCGCGCTTGGCCGCGTCCGGGCCGGGCCGCACCGGGTACACGAAGGTGAAGTCGGTGTGCACCAGCACGCCCCGCTTGCCGTCCCCCTCCACGGTGATCCACCCCTGGAGCCGGTAGGTGTCGCCGACCGGGATCGCGTCGCGCGCGTCGAAGCGGCTGAACCAGCTGGTGGGGTCGGACTCCTGGGAGGGCCCGGCGAGCGCCTTCTCGGCGTCCTGCCGGGTCTCGGAGTCGAGCATGGCCAGGGCCGCCTCCGGGCGGCCGCCGGCCACCACCTTCGGGTCCAGGTTGGTCGCGGCCAGGTACTCCTTGACCAGCGCGACCTGGGCGGCCACCTGCTGGGCGGTGAACACCCCGGTGGCCGCCGGCGGCTCCTTGGGCTCGAACACCGTGATGCTGGTGGGCCACCCCTCGGCGGGGGAGCCGGCCCACGGGCGGTCGACGGTCGGCTGCTTCGGGTCGACCTGCGGCGGCGCGGTGGTCGGCGGAGCCGTCGCCGGGGCGACCTGTTCGACGGGCGCCGCGCTTGCCGAGTCGCCACCGGTGCGCTCCTCGTACCAGTTCCGCAGCCCGTCGATGTTCAGCGCGGCGAGCACCAGGGCGACGGCCAGCACCACGAACAGCGGCGTGCGCCACTCCGGGGAACGGCGCGGCCTCGGGTTGCCGAAGGCGTCGACCGGCTGGCCCTTGCGGGCGAACCGTTTCTTCGGCGGCCCGTCGTTCACCGAGCGGCGGCCGCCCGGGTCGACCGGCGGGGTGTGCTTCCACTGGGCGGCGAGCATCCGGGTGCGGCCCGCCTGCTCCTTGACGGAGGCACCCTGGACGAACTCCTCGTCGAGGACGAGGTCGGCGAACGGGTCCTTCCCGTCCGGCCCGGACGGGGCGGTCCCGTCCGGTTCCCGGCCCTCGGACGGGCGCGGTTCTGGATCTTCGGCGATCGGCATCGCGCCAGTATGCCGACGGGGGGTGACGGGTTTTCGATCGGGGCCGCACCGTCGGGTGAACGTCCCGGCGGTGTGCGGGGATCAGGCCGGTTTTGTCCCCCCCCCCCGGGGGGGGCGTCCGCCGCCGAGCCCCCGTCAGCCCTTGCCGCGGGCCTTCTTCACCGATCCGACCACGCCCGCGACGGTCACCAGCGCGACGGCCGGGAACAGCGACTCGAAGAACGCCTCGAACACGCCCGCGTCGCCGAGGAACAGCTGCGCCAGCATGTTCAGCACCAGCAGCCCGCCGCCCGCCGGGAGCGCCGCCTGCCACGGGTGCTCGTTCGCCCACTGCTGCAGCCGCCGGTCGCTGCCCTCCCGGCGCAGCCGGGCGCCGACGGTGCCGACCAGGAAGAAGAAGAACAGGCCCCAGCCGGCCGGACCGGCCAGCATGCTCAGCGACCAGTCCCCGTCGATCAGATCGATCACCAGGTCCGTCGCCCCCACCACCGCACCGACTCCCGCGGCCGTCCGCCACGGTCCCAGGGTCGCCGCGGCGACGGCGACCTGCCGGTTCTCACGTCGGGACATCTCTCCGTGTGCCATGACTCCACGGTGCGCCCGCGCCCACCCCCGGGCCATAGGGGAGATCCCGGAGTTTCGCCCTAGGGGCCGTCCCCCTCGGGCCGTGCCCGCAGAGTGGACGCTGCCGCCCGTGCCGGTCGCGCGGTGCGAGGATGGGCGCGGTACGGGGACGCGGCACCGGAGGCAAGGAGCGGCCATGACCAGCAGCGCGGCGCACGGACAGAAGATCGCCTTCCTCGGCACGGGCAAGATCGGGGAGGCCCTGCTCTCCGGTCTGCTGCGGGCCGGCAAGGACCCCGCGGACGTCCTGGTGACCGCCCGCCGCCCGGAGCGGGCCGCCGAACTGGCCGAGCGGTACGGGGTCGGCGTGGTGGGCAACACCGAGGCCGCCAAGCTCGCCGACACCCTGATCCTCGCGGTGAAGCCGCAGGACATGGGCACCCTGCTGGACGAGCTGGCGCCGCACGTCGCCCCGGACCGGCTGGTGATCTCGGCGGCGGCCGGCATCCCCACCGCCTGGTTCGAGGCCCGGCTGGCGACCGGCACCCCGGTGGTCCGGGTGATGCCGAACACGCCCGTCCTGGTCGACGAGGGCATGAGCGTGATCTCCGGCGGCTCGCACGCCACCGAGGCCCACCTGGAGCGGGCGGAGGAGATCTTCCGCTCGGTCGGCAAGGCGCTGCGGCTGCCCGAGTCCCAGCAGGACGCGGCGACCGCGCTCTCCGGCTCCGGCCCGGCGTACTTCTACTTCCTGGTCGAGGCGATGACCGACGCCGGCATCCTGCTCGGCCTGCCCCGGCAGGTGGCCCACGACCTCATCGTGCAGTCGGCGATCGGCGCCTCGGTCATGCTGCGGGACTCCGGCGAGCACCCGGTGAAGCTGCGCGAGGCGGTCACCTCGCCGGCCGGCACCACCATCGCGGCCATCCGCGAGCTGGAGAACCACGGGGTGCGGGCGGCCCTGCTGGGCGCCCTGGAGGCGGCCCGGGACCGCTCCCGGGAGCTGGCCTCCGGCGGCAGGTGACCGCCGCGACCGGGCCGATAGGGTCGAACGCATGACCTATGAGCTGGTGATCTTCGACAACGACGGCGTTCTGGTGGACAGCGAACCGCTCTCCAACCGGCTGCTGGCCGAGTACCTCACCGAACTCGGCTACCCGACCACGATCGAGGACTCCTACCGGGACTTCATGGGTACCGCCGCCCACCGGGTGCATGACGTGATCGCCGAGCGGTACGACGGCGCCCGGCTCCCCGAGGGCTTCGACGACGCCTTCCACGGCCGGGTCTTCGACGCCTTCGCCACCGGCCTGGCCCCCGTCCGGGGCGCCGACGCGCTGCTGAAGGAGCTCCGGCGCCGCGCCGTGCCCTACTGCCTGGCCTCCTCCGCCCACCACAGCTGGATCCGCGCCGCGCTGGACGTCACCGGCCTGCGCGGCCACCTCGCGGAGGAGCGGATCTTCAGCGCCCAGGACGTCGGCGTGGGCAAGCCCGCGCCGGACCTCTTCCTGCACGCGGCCCGCACCCTCGGCGTCGACCCGGCGGTCTGCCTGGTGCTGGAGGACAGCCCCAACGGCGTGCTCGCCGCCCGCGCGGCCGGCATGGACGTCTACGGCTACACCGCGCTGACCGACCCGGCGAAGCTGACCGCCGCCGGCGCCACCGGCCTGATCGCCGACCTGGCCGAGGTCCCCGCCCTGCTCGGCTGAGCGCCCGGCCCCGGCCCGGCCCCGCCGTCGGCCGCGGGGGAGCGCCGGCGGTTTCCGGCGTGCGCACCCCCTCCCGGAAGCGGCCGTCCGGCCGTACGCTCTCGCCTCACCACCGCCGTACCGGCCAGTAGTGAGGTGCATGTGCGTACCGAGGGTCCCGCCGTCACGCCCCGGCTCCGGGCGGCCCGGGCCGCGCTGGCCGCGAGCTTCCTGCTCCAGGGCGTCACCTTCGCCCTGCTGGTCACCTGCATCCCGGAGATCCAGGACCGGTACGGGCTGAGCGACGCGCTGCTGCCGCTCTTCCTGGCCGCGGTGCCGGTCCTCGCCGGGGTGGGGTCGGTCGCCTCCGAGCGGCTGGTCCGCCGCACCGGCGCGCGGGCCGTGCTGCGGGTGGTCCAGCCGGCCGTCTGCGTCACCCTGGCGGCCGTCGGCCTCGGCGACGCGCTCTGGCAACTGGCCCTCGCCCTGGGCGCGTTCGGGCTGCTGGTCGGCGCGCTGGACGCCAGCATGAACATGCTCGGGGTCGGCCTCCAGCACCGCTACGGCCGCTCCGTGATGCTCGGCTTCCACGCCGCGTTCAGCCTCGGCGGGATCCTCGGCGCGGCCGTCGCCGGGCTCGGCGCGCACGCCGACCTCGGCCTGCCGGTGCTGTTCGGGACGGCGGCCGCGGTGATCGCCCCGTTCGCGCTGCTGGCCGGTCCCTTCCTCGCCGGGCCCGCCGACCTCGGCGACGGCGTCCGGAAGTCCGCCGAGGCCGCCGAGGCCGCCGCCCGGGCGCTCCCCTGGCGCCCGCTGCTGCCGCTCTGCCTGGCGATGGCCTTCGCGTACATCGCCGACGCCTCGGTCTCCAACTACAGCGTCAAGTACCTGACCGACGGGCTGGACAGCCCCGAGGACCTCGCCAAGCTCTCCTACCTCGGGTACATGGTGGCGATGCTGCTCGGCCGGGCGCTCGGGGACCGCGCCGTGCAGCGCTGGGGCGCCGTGCCGGTGGTGCGCACCGGCGCCGCGCTGGCCGCGCTCGGCTTCGCGGTGGCCGCCGCCGCACCGGGCGCCTGGGCCGGGATCGCCGGCTTCACCGTGCTGGGCCTGGGGATCTGCGCGATCATCCCGCAGGTCTTCGCGGCCGGCGGCCGGCTCTTCCCGGCCGACCGGGACGCCGCGGTGGCCCGGCTCAACCTGTTCAACTACGTGGGCTTCCTGCTGGGTTCGCCCCTGGTGGGCGTGCTGGCGGACGCCGGCTCCTACCGCTGGGCCCTGCTCGCGCCGATGCTCCTGGTGCTGGCCGTCCTCCCGCTCGCCGACCGCTTCGCCCCGGCCCCGGCGGCCGCCGTCCCCGCCCGGACGGCCGTCCGCGACCAGGTCTGACCGGCCCGTACGACCGGCGTCCGAGGACCCGTTGCCGGGCCGCGCCGCCCCCACCCGCTACGGTGGAGGCCATGCCCGAAGCCGAGCGTGACCCCTCCTGCGGCCTGCACCTCTTCTGGGACGAGGCGGTCACCGCCTACGACTTCGGCCCAGGCCACCCGATGGACCCGACCCGGCTGGCGCTCACCATGCGCCTGGTGGAGGACCTCGGCCTCGCCGCCGGACCGGGGGTCACCGTCCGCTCCGCCCCGCCCGCCGGCGAGTCCACCCTGCGCCTGGTGCACACCGCGGAGTACGTCGAGGCGGTCAAGTTCGCCGCCGCCCACCCCGAGCGGCAGGACCCGCGGCACGGCCTGGGCACCGACGACAACTGGTCCTTCCCCGCCGTCCACTCCGCCTCCGCGCTGATCGCCGGCCAGTCCGTGGCCGCCGCCGAGGCCGTCTGGCGCGGCGAGACCCCGCACGCCGTCAACTTCGCCGGCGGACTGCACCACGCCATGCCCGACCGCGCCTCCGGCTTCTGCGTCTACAACGACCCGGCGCTCGCCATCGCCCGGCTGCTCGAACTCGGCGCCGAGCGGATCGCCTACGTCGACGTCGACGTCCACCACGGCGACGGCGTCCAGGCGGCTTTCTGGGACGACCCCCGGGTGCTCACCGTCTCCCTGCACGAGCACCCCGCCACCCTCTTCCCGCAGACCGGCTGGGCCAGCGAGACCGGCGGCCCCGGCGCCGAGGGCTCCGCGGTGAACCTCCCGCTGCCGGCCGGCACCGGCGACACCGGCTGGCTGCGCGCCTTCCACGCCCTGGTGCCCGAGCTGCTCGCCGCCTTCCGCCCGCAGGTCCTGGTCACCCAGCACGGCGCCGACACCCACCTGGAGGACCCGCTCGCCCACCTCGCGGTCACCGTGGACGCCCAGCGGGCCATCGCCCAGGAGCTGCACGCGCTGGCCCACGAGCACGCCGACGGCCGCTGGCTCGCCCTCGGCGGGGGCGGCTACGCCGTCGTCGACGTCGTCCCGCGCACCTGGACCCACCTGGTCGCCACTGCGGCCGGCCGCCCCGTCGACCCGGCCACCGAGACCCCGGAGTCCTGGCGCGCCGAGGTCTACCGGCGCACCCGCCGCCCGGCCCCGCTGCGGATGACCGACGGCGCCCGGCCGGTCTGGCGCGACTTCGACGCGGGATACGATCCGGCGGACCGGCTCGACCAGGCGATCCTGGCCACCCGCCGCGCCGTCCTGCCGCACCACGGCCTGATGCCCTGACCCGGGCGGCCGAACCGGCGCCCCCGCTTGTGAAGACCTGGTGCCCGGTCGCGTTCCGTGCGCACGCCGACTAGTGCAGACCGCCGATCGGCTACGTACTGCAACCGGCTTATCCCTCACCGTACGAGGACTGCGCTTCCCCCTCTTCCCACTGGTACCACCCATAACTACTCTGGGGATACACGTGTGCCGGTGGAGTCACCGGAGGGGAAGCCGGTGCCTTGCACACGGGTAAGGGTCGGGTGATGGTCATGAGTTCCGGCGAACGCCCCTTGCAGGACGTCGTCTTCCTGACCGTGGCCGAGGTGGCCGCGGTCATGCGGGTCTCCAAGATGACGGTCTACCGGTTGGTGCACAGCGGTGAGCTGCCCGCCATCCGGGTCGGCCGCTCGTTCCGGGTGCCCCAGCAGGCAGTGCACGAGTACCTCAAGGAGTCCTACGTGCGGCTCGAAAGCGCGTAGGCGGGCCGGCCGGGTACGGGGTCCACCACGGTGGACCCCGTATCCGTTCGCCCCGGATTCGCCTTGAGTTCGCCCGCCTCGGGGAGCGCGATTACGGCCCTGGGCGTGTGGAATGTAGGCTAGGCCCTCCGTCAGTCGTATGGACTCCGTCTCTCACGGGCGAGAGTCTCAGTGAGCGAGGGTTGTTCCGTGGGCTCTGTCATCAAGAAGCGTCGCAAGCGTATGGCCAAGAAGAAGCACCGCAAGCTTCTCAAGCGCACGCGCGTCCAGCGTCGCAACAAGAAGTAAGCGCCCCCGGCCGCGCCCTGCGCGCCCAGCGCTTCGCACCGCCCGCCCCGGCCCTCGTGGCCCGGGCGGGCGGTGTCGTTTCCCGGCCCGCCGTGCGGGCGCGGTACGGTGCACGCAGGTCTCCCGGGCCGAGGAATGGGGTGCAGCGCTGTGGGAACGGTCGTGCTCGTCACCGGCGTGGCCCGCCACCTCGGCGCCCGCTTCGCCGCCGAGCTGCGCCGCCGTCCGGGGGTGGACCTGGTGGTCGGGGTGGACGTGCAGCCGCCGCCACCGGCGCTGCGCGCGCTCGCGGAGCCGGAGGGGCCCGCCGCGCCGTACCGCTTCCACCAGCTCGACCTGCGCCGCCCCGCCGTGTCGCGGGTGATCGCGGAGCACGGCGTCGACACGGTCGTCCACCTCGCGGTCAGTGCCACCGGTCTCGGCTCCACCCACCGCTCGGCGGTGAAGGAGGCCAATGTGATCGGCACCATGCAGCTGCTCGGCGCCTGCCAGAAGGCGGCCGGGGTGCGGCGGCTGGTGGTGAAGTCGACCACCGGCGTCTACGGCTCGGCGCCGCGCGACCCGGCGGTGTTCACCGAGCGGACCCAGCCGAAGGTCCTGCCGGGCGGCGGCTTCGCCAAGGACGCCGTCGAGGTGGAGGGCTACGTCCGCGGCTTCGCCCGGCGCCGCCCGGACGTCGCGGTCACCGTGCTGCGGTTCGCCAACATCGTCGGCCCGGGCGCCGACACCCCGCTCGGCGAGTACTTCGCGCTGCCGGTGCTGCCGACCGTCCTCGGCTACGACCCCCGGCTGCAGTTCGCGCACGAGGACGACGTGGTGGAGGTGCTCTGCCGGGCCTCCTTCCCGGCCGCGCCGGGCACCGTGAACACCGGCACCCTCAACGTCGCGGGGGAGGGCGTGCTGCTGCTGTCCCAGTGCGCCCGCCGGCTCGGCCGGCCGACCCTGCCGCTGCTGCTGCCCGCCGTGAGCTGGATGGCCGGGCTGGCCCGGCAGACCCGGCTGGTGGACGTCTCGCCCGAGCAGCTGCGGCTGCTGACCCACGGCCGGGTGGTGGACACCACGCGGCTGCGCGAGACGTTCGGCTACCGTCCGGTGTTCACCACCCCGGAGGCCTTCGCGGACTTCGCCGCCGCGCAGTCCCCCGGCCTGCTGCCCCCGCAGCGGCTCACCGCCGTCACCGACGGCCTGGCCGCGCTGCTGGCCGGGCCCGACGGGGCCGGCGCCACCGCCCGCCCGCACCGACCCAGGAGCTGAACCCGCATGAGTGCCGCCGCCGACAACGCGCCGGGTGAGGCGAAGGTCATCCCGATCGAGTCCGCGCCGAGCTGGAGCGAGCCGCCGGCCGACGGCCCGGGGTTCGCCGACCGGGTCGCCGGCGTGGTCGGGGGCGCGCTGGCCGGGCGGCTCGGCGCCGCCGCGACCCGGGCGTTCGGCAAGGGCTGGGAGGACCGGGCCGCCGACGGCCTGGCGTTCCTGCGCCGCCGGATCACCGGCGACTACGAGGTCGACGAGTTCGGCTTCGACCGGGAGCTCACCGAGGAGGTGCTGCTCGGGCTGCTGCGGCCGCTGGCGGAGAAGTACTTCCGGGTGGAGGTGCGCGGGATCGGGAACATCCCGGCCGAGGGCGGCGCGCTGATCGTCGCCAACCACTCCGGGACGATCCCGCTGGACGCCCTGATGACCCAGGTGGTGATACACGACCACCACCCGAGCCACCGGCACCTGCGGATGCTCGCCGCCGACCTGGTGTTCGTGCTGCCCGGCGTCAACGAGCTGGCCCGCAAGGCCGGGCACACCCTGGCCTGCAACGAGGACGCCCAGGCCCTGCTGGAGCGCGGCGAGCTGGTCGGCGTCTGGCCGGAGGGCTTCAAGGGGATCGGCAAGCCGTTCGCCGAGCGCTACAAGCTGCAGCGGTTCGGCCGGGGCGGGTTCGTCTCCTCGGCGCTGCGGGCGCGGGTGCCGATCGTGCCCTGCTCGATCGTCGGGGCGGAGGAGACCTATCCGATGATCGGGAACTTCCGGACGCTGGCCCGGCTGCTGGGCCTGCCGTACGTGCCGATCACGCCGACCTTCCCGTGGCTGGGGCCGCTCGGGGCGGTTCCGCTGCCGACCAAGTGGATCATCGAGTTCGGCGAGCCGATCGCCACCGACCGGCACCCGGCGGAGGCGGCGGACGACCCGATGCTGGTCTTCGACCTGGCCGACGAGGTGCGGGAGACCATCCAGCACACCCTCTACCAGCTGCTGGTGCGGCGGCGGTCGGTGTTCTTCTGAGCCGGTGTTCTTCTGAGCCGGTGTTCTTCTGAGCCGGTGTTCTTCCGACGGCGGGCGGACGCGGCCGGGCCCCGGCGGACGAGGTGTCCGCCGGGGCCCGGTGCGTTCTCCGCGCCCGGTCAGCCGCCGAGGATCCGCAGGCCGGGCAGCAGGCCCGGGATCAGCGGGGGCACCTCGACGCCCTGCTGGGCGGGGTCGGCGCTCGCGCTCGGCGGTGCCTCGGCCGACGGCGCCGGGGGCTGGTCCGGCGCCGGGGCGGGAGCGTCGGCGCTGGGCGAGGGCCTGGCGCCGGTGAGCCCGCTGGTGAGGTCGTCGACCAGTCCGCCGACCGGGGGCGGGACGACGTTGGCCGGGCCGCTCGGCAGCGGCAGGAGCGGGGCCGCGGGCGCCGCCGGGGCGGGGATGCCGCCCTGCGGCGGGACCTGCGGGGCTACGCCCGGCCGGCCGCCGGCGGGGCTGTTCGCCGGGCCGCCGCCGGCGCCGCCCTGGGCCGGTGTGCCGTCGGCGGCGGGGTTGCCGCCGGGCGCCGTCCCGGCGGACGGCGCGCCGGAGCCGCCGGTGCCGGGGGCGTGGGTGCCGCCGCCCGCCCCGCCGCCGGCCGGCGCACCGCTCTTGGCGGGCTGCTCGGCCAGGTGCAGGGGCGCGACGTCCTGGCTTATGTCGTCGAAGAGCTGGTCCACCAGGTGGGCCTGGGAGGTGAGCTGGACCGGGAGCCGGGACTGGAGCTCGGCCCAGGTGCCGTCCTCGTCCTGGGCGAAGCCGGCCAGGGTGCGCATCGGGTCGAGCGAGCCGTTGTTGCGGTAGACCGCGCGCAGCAGGTCGCGCCCCTTGAGGGCGTCGGCGTGCATCGCGTCCAGCGCCCTGCGGACCTGGTCGACGGTGCCCGGGCTGAGCGCGCCGGCGGCGTCGGTCCGGCCGACCAGGGACCTCGCCTCGCCGAGCCGGGTGGCCGCGTTGTCGAGGAGCAGTTCGCCGCGTTCGCTGTCGGAGCCCGCGAGGTTGAGCCGTAGCCCCTCCAGCCCGCGCTTCATGCCGTACAGCGGGTCGCCGGGAAGGGCGTTGCCGCTGGCGGCCGCGGCGCCGGCGAAGCTGCCGACGGCGAGGCCGGCGACCAGCCCGCCGATCGCGAACCGGCGGCTCCAGCGTCCGCGCGGCGCGGTCCGGACGGTCCGGTGGCGGCGCTGCCGCGGCACCGTCGCGCCCGGGCCGCCCGCGAAGGCCTGCTCGAACGCGGCCGTCAGCTGGGCGCGTTGGACGGTCCGGACCTCGCGGTCGAGTTCCGGGGCGGGCAGCGCGCGGAGCGCGCCGACCGTGTCGATGAGTTCCGCCATCGCGGCCGAACCGGCGTGTCCGCCAGCGGTGTTGGCCGTTCCGTCACCCTCGGCAGCGCGTTGCTCCGCCTGGTGGGCCTCCAGCGCATCGGCGAAGGCCTTCGCCCGCCGGTGCTCCAGCACGTTTGCCGTCACGGGCCACACCTCCCTTCGTCGTTGTCGACACCCCGGCCTGCCGGACGGTTGCCCCGGCAAGCCCATGCCACTCCATCGGGTGAGAGGTCGCAATTCGACTTGACCGTACGCCTGGTGGAGGCTTGCACGCTGGCCAACGAGCGGTGCGGGCGGTCGGTTACGCGCGGCTGATCATCGGATCGACCGTTCACCCGGATGTGTCGGGCCGCCCCGGAAGGTGACGGCCCGCCCCCCGTCGCTCCTGCCGTTCCCCGGGAGTCCGCCCCGGACGTCCGCCCGTTCACCGCGCGTCGGGCGGGAGCAGACGGGCCAGGGTGCGCACGGCGCGGTACTGGAGGGTCTTGATGGCACCCTCGTTCTTGCCCATGATCCGGGCCGTCTCGGCGACCGAGAGTCCTTGCAGGAAGCGGAGGGTGACGCACTCCTGCTGCTGCGGGTTCAGCCGGCGCACGGCCTCCAGCAGGGCGGCGTTGGAGAGCGACTCCAGCACCGACTCCTCGGGGCTGCGCTCGCACTCGTTGGAGTCGAGCATCTCGCCGGTGGTGACCTCCAGCCGGAAGCGGCTGGACTTGAAGTGGTCGGCGACCAGGTTGCGGGCGATGGTCACCAGCCAGGCGCCGAAGTCCCGGCCCTGCCAGGTGAACGTGCCGATCCGGCGCAGCGCGCGCAGGAACGTCTCGCTGGTGAGGTCCTCGGCGGTGGCCCGGCTGCCGACCCGGTAGTAGATGTAGCGGTAGACGGTGTCCGCGTAGTGGTCGTAGAGCCGGCCGAAGGCCTCGCTCTCGCCGGCCTGGGCCCGCTCGACCAGCTCCATGACCGGGTTGGGCTCGGTCTCGTAGCCGGGGCCGGTGGTGGTGCGGGCCCGGCCGCGGCCGCCGGTGGTGCCGGTGCGGCCGCGCGCGCCGGCGCCGGCCGATCCGGCGGCGGTGGTGCGCAGCAGCGGTCCGGCGGCGGGTCCGTGACCGGACGGCGCTCCGGCGGTCACCAGTTGGGGGGTGGCGGCGAGCCGGCTGCGGAGCAGGCTGCGCAGCAGGTCCAGTCCGGTGGTGATCTGCCGGGGCGGGACGGCGCGGGCGCGGGGGCCGGGGCGGGAGGGGCGCAGGGGCGCGGACGACGGGCGGGAGGGTGCAGGCGCGTCGTTCCGGACGGGTGGGTACACGGGACTCCCAGAGGCAGAACTGTGGACGGATCACCTCCGCCTGCGCGGAGAGCACGCCCGTCCCGCCCGGTCGTACGTGGGGCGGGTGGGTGACGTGCATCCAGGAGAGGATAACGCTTTGTGCAATGACAGCTACACCGTGTGGTCGAAGTGGTCGTTTGAGATCCGCGAAGGGTGCAAATCCGGCTGACACTGACCGAACGCGTCATCGATCGTCTGGCTCAACGTGACAGAACAGGTGCGCCAGGTGACCAATTCGGCGGTGCGGCGGGCGGTTTCCCGGCCTGAGGGTCGGATAATCCCCGACTTTCGCGAGCGGGCGAACGATCAGATCCGGTCACGGGGTGGCGGGTTCGGTCGCCGGGCCCCGACGGCCGCGCGGCGCGCGGCAGTTCGCCCGTACGAGCGGCCTGGTCAGCGTGCGGATTGACCGCCCTCACCCCGGCGGGGGGCGCCCGGACGGGCGGCCGCGGAACGGGTCCGCGGCCCGCCGCGGACCGGCCGCGAGGCGGCCCGGGTGCGCCCGCTCAGCCGCGGTGCCGGCGGTGCAGCGCCACCCCGGCCGCGGCCGCGCCGGCCGCCACGCCGAGCGCGGCGGCGGCCGGCAGGCCGACCCGGGCCGCCTTGCGGCCGGTCCGGAAGTCCCGCACCCGCCAGCCCTGCGCCCGGGCGTGCCGCCGCAGCGCGCCGTCCGGGTTCACCACGTACGGGTGGCCGACCAGCGAGAGCATCGGGATGTCGTTGGCGGAGTCGCTGTAGGCGGCGCACCGGTCGAGGTCGAGCCGTTCGCGCCGGGCCAGCGCGCGCACGGCGGCCGCCTTGGCCGGGCCGTGCAGCAGCTCGCCGACCAGCCGGCCGGTGTACGCGCCGTCGCGGGCCTCGGCCACCGTGCCGAGCGCGCCGGTCATGCCGAGCCGGGCCGCGATGATCCGGGCGACCTCCACCGGGGCGGCGGTGACCAGCCAGACCCGCTGCCCGGCGTCCAGGTGCATCTGCACCAGCGCGCGGGTGCCGGGCCACACCTTGTCGGCGATGACGTCCTCGAAGACCTCCTCGCAGAGCGCCTCCAGGTCGGCGGTCCGCTTGCCGGCCACCACGCCGAGCGCGGTGTGCTTGGCGTCCGCCATGTGCTCCGGGTCCTCGGCGCCGTGCAGCCGGAACCAGGCCTGCTGCCAGGCGAACCGGGCGATGTCCCGGCGGCTGAGGAAGCCGCGCCGGTAGAGGCCGACGCCGAGGTAGAAGATCGCGGCGCCGCGCAGGATGGTGTTGTCGCAGTCGAAGAAGGCGGCGGCGCGCGGGTCGTCCGGTTCGGGCGTGTGGTTGCCCTCGGGGGCCCTGGGCGCCTTGCCGCGCCTGGCCGGCGGCGCCTCGCCGGGCTCGTCGGCGGGCGGCGTCGCCCCGGTGGGCGGCTCCGGCGCGGCCCGCAGGGCGGCCTCCGCCGCCTCGGCCGCGGCCTCGCCCGCCAGGGCGGTCCGGGAGCTGGTGGATCGCCTTGTCGGGATGAGCCTTCGGAGCACGGCCATGTCACCGAGCATAGCCAGCGACCTGCGCGGTAGCCGTGACGGCGGGGTGCCCGGCGGGTGAACGGGCGGAAGGCAGGTCGTGTCCGGCCGGTCCGTAGGGGCGTCGCACAATGGCGGGGTGAGCCCACTGCTGCGACGTGACAAGAACCCGGGGCCGAAGCCGGCCGACCGGACGGTGACCCTGGTGGCCAAGCCCGGCTGCCACCTGTGCGACGACGCCCGGGAGGTGATCGTCCGGGTGACGGCCGAGCTGGGCGCGGCCTTCGAGGAGAAGGACATCACCCAGGACGAGGAGCTCTACCGGCGCTACTGGGAGCAGATCCCGGTGACCTTGATCGACGGCCGCCAGCACGACTTCTGGCGGGTGGACGAGAAGCGCCTGCGCACCGCCCTCGGCGCCTGACCCCGCCCGCGCCCCCGCCCGCCGGGGGGTGCCCCCCGACCCCCGCCGTCCGGCGGGGGCGGTTCGCCGAATCGTTGCGAAGATTCCGCGTGCTCGGCTTGGGGCGCCCCCCTGCGGTCGGCTTACGATCGAACTCGTTTGCGCCCATGGGGGGCTGAGCACGCGAGGAGTGCCGCCATGCTTCCCGGCCGTTCCCCGGCAGCGCCCGCCGACCCCCCGGTGCCGGCCGCGCGCGGGGGCTTCGCCGTGGTGGACGTGGAGGCGACCGGCCGCAGCCCCTGGCGGCACCGGGTGGTCGAGGTGGCCGTGGTGCTGCTGGACGAGCGGCTCCGCCCGCAGGGCGAGTTCTGCACCCTGCTGGACCCGCTGGGCCCGGTCGGCCCCACCCATGTGCACCGGATCGAGCAGGAGGACGTCGAGGGCGCCCCGCGGTTCCGGGAGATCGCGCCGAGGCTGCTGGAGCTGCTGGCCGGCCGGGTGCTGGTCGGCCATCACGTCACCTGCGACCACGCGTTCCTGGACCGCGAGTTCGCCCGGATCGGGGTGCCGCTGCCGCCGGTGCCGCTGCTCTGCACCATGCGGCTGGCCCGCGCCCACCTGCCGGAGGCCCGCGGTTTCGGCCTGGCGGCCTGCGTGGAGGCGGCCGGTCTCGGCGGCTTCGCCGCGCACACCGCGCTGGGCGACGCCCGGGCCACCGCGGGCCTGCTGCGGCACTGCCTGGACGCGCCCTCCTGCCCGCCGGGGGACTGGACCGGCCCGCTGCGGGAGGCGGCCCGGGTGCCGTGGCCGAGACTGGGGCGGGCGCGCTCGCGCCCGTCCGGCGAGCAGGTCCCGCTGGTGGCGCGCGACGTCACCCGCCCGCCCGCCGTCCCCGCCCCGCGCGACCTGCCGGACCGTCCTCCGTACGGTTCCCGGCCACCCGCTGCACCGCCCCCGGCGACGGCCCGGAAAGCGGCCGGTGCTATGGGCTCGACGGCGTGATGCGCATCACTGTGCGGGGACAAATCGGACACCATCTTTGTGCACACGTTCACAAACGCATAGCCTGGCTGCCAAAGCCCAGCTTCACCCACAGGAGCACCGTGGCAATCGGCCGATCACCACAGAGCAGTTCGCAGACGCCCGACCCGGGCGCCGCGCGCCGACCCTCGCGTGCCCGGGGAATCCCCGAGGCGACGGTCGCCCGGCTGCCCCTCTACCTGCGCGCGCTCACCGCTCTCTCCGAGCGCTCGGTGCCGACCGTCTCCTCCGAGGAACTGGCCGCCGCGGCCGGGGTGAACTCCGCCAAGCTCCGCAAGGACTTCTCCTACCTGGGCTCCTACGGCACCCGCGGTGTCGGCTACGACGTCGAGTACCTCGTCTACCAGATCTCCCGCGAGCTGGGCCTGACCCAGGACTGGCCGGTCGTCATCGTCGGCATCGGCAACCTCGGCCACGCGCTCGCCAACTACGGCGGCTTCGCCTCCCGCGGCTTCCGGGTCGCCGCCCTGCTCGACGCCGACCCGGCCGTGGTCGGCAGCAGCGCGGCCGGCCTGCCCGTGCGCCACATGGACGAACTGGAGTCCATCGTGGAGAGCCAGCATGTCTCGATCGGCGTCATCACCACCCCGCCCGGCGCGGCCCAGCAGGTCTGCGACCGGCTGGTCGAGGCCGGTGTCACCAGCATCCTGAACTTCGCCCCGACCGTGCTGACCGTCCCGGACGGCGTGGACGTGCGCAAGGTGGACCTCTCCATCGAGCTGCAGATCCTCGCCTTCCACGAGCAGCGCAAGGCCGGCGACGAGCCGGACCGCACCGAGTCCGTGCTCGACCGGGCCCCCGGCCCGGTGCGCGCCGCCGCCGCCAAGCTCCGCCGGGCCGCCGGGGGCAGCGCCAAGACGCGCACGGCCGCCGAGGACGCGGACCCGGCGGCGAAGGGCAAGCCCGGCAACGCCGGCGAGGGCGAGCTGTCCGCGGTGATGCCGGCATGAGCACCGAGATTCGTGGGACCAGGGAGCGGGCGTGAGTCTTCTCGTCGTAGGGCTGAGCCATCGCACGGCCCCGGTCGGCGTGCTGGAGCGCGCCGCGCTGACCGGTGCGGTGCCGACCCGGCTGCTGCACGACGCGGCCGCGTCCGCGACCGTCGCCGAGGCCGCGCTGCTGAACACCTGCAACCGGATCGAGCTGTACGCCGACGTGGACAAGTTCCACGCCGGCGTCGCCGAGCTGTCCCTGCTGCTCGCCCACCACAGCGGGGTGGACCTGGAGGAGCTGACCTCGCACCTCTACGTCCACTACGAGGACCGCGCCGTCCACCACCTCTTCTCGGTGGCCTGCGGCCTGGACTCGATGGTGGTCGGCGAGGGCCAGATCCTCGGCCAGCTGCGCGACGCCCTGGCCAAGGCCCAGGAGGAGCACACCGCCGGGCGCGGCCTGAACGAGCTGTTCCAGCAGGCGCTGCGGGTCGGCAAGCGGGCGCACAGCGAGACCGGCATCGACAAGGCCGGCCAGTCGCTGGTGACCTTCGGCCTGGAGCAGGTCGCGGTCGGCGCGGGCGAGATCGCGGGCAAGCGGGCACTGGTGGTCGGCGCGGGCTCGATGAGCTCGCTGGCCGCCGCCACCCTGGTCCGCGCGGGCGTGACCGACCTGCTGATCGCCAACCGGACGCCGGCCCGGGCCGAGCGGCTGGCCGAGATCCTCGGCTCCGACGTCGCCCGCACCCTGGAGCTCGCCAAGGTGCCCGAGGCGCTGGCCGACGTCGACCTGGTGATCTCCTGCACCGGCGCGGCCGGCGTGGTGATCAAGGCGGACGACGTCGCCGCCGCCGTCGCCGCGCGCGCGTCCTCGACCCCGCTCGCCTTCCTCGACCTCGCCATGCCGCGTGACGTCGACCAGGCCGTGCACGAGCTGCCCGGCGCCCTGCTGGTCGACCTGGAGAGCCTCTCGCACGCCCACGCCGCCACCCCCGGCGCGGGCGACGTCGACGCCGTCACCGGCATCGTCGCCGACGAGGTCACCGCCTTCGGCGCCGCCCAGCGGGCCGCGCGGATCGCCCCCACCGTGGTGGCGCTGCGCGCGATGGCCTCCGAGGTGGTGGCCTCCGAGCTGGGCCGCCTGGACTCCCGGCTGCCCGGACTGGACGAGCGCTCGCGCGCCGAGATCGGCCAGACCGTCCGCCGGGTGGTCGACAAGCTGCTGCACGCGCCCACCGTGCGGGTGAAGCAGCTGGCCGCCGAGCCCGGCGGCGCCTCCTACGCGGAGGCCCTGCGCGAACTCTTCGACCTCGACCCGGCCGCCGTGCACGCGGTCTCGGGCACCCCGATCGGCGCCCAGCAGCCTGCGGGCGGGAGCGCCGGATGAACCGTCAGCCATCCCACGAGTACCACCGGGACGATCACCTCATGAATGGTCAACCGCTCACCGGCCGGACGCCGGAAGCCACCGCGGCCCCCCTGCGGCTCGGCACCCGGCGCAGCGCGCTCGCCATGGCCCAGTCGGGCATGGTCGCCCGGGAGGTGACGCGCCTCACCGGACGCCCCGTCGAGTTGGTGGAGATCACCACCTACGGCGACACCTCCCGTGAGGCGCTGGCCCGGATCGGCGGCACCGGGGTGTTCGTCTCCGCGCTGCGCGACGCGCTGCTGGAGGGCCGGATCGACTTCGCCGTGCACTCCCTCAAGGACCTGCCGACCGCCGAGCCCGCGGGCCTGGTGCTGGCGGCCGTCCCGCAGCGCGAGGACAGTCGTGACGCCGTGGTGGCGCGCGAGGGCCTGGCGCTGGGCGAACTGGTGGAGAAGCTGGCCGGCGCGGGCCGCCCGGCCCGGATCGGCACCGGCGCGCCGCGCCGGATGGCGCAGCTGAACGCCTGGGCCCGGGCCAACGGTGCCCAGCTGGAGACGGTCGCGATCCGCGGCAACGTGGACACCCGGATCGGTTTCGTCACCTCCGGCGAACTGGACGCGGTGGTGCTGGCCACGGCCGGCCTGAACCGGCTCGGCCGCGACGCCGAGATCACCGAGCACCTCGGCCACGAGGTCATGATCCCGGCCCCGGGCCAGGGCGCGCTCGCCGTCGAGTGCACCACCGCCAACACCGGCCTGACCGCCGCCCTGTCGGCCCTCGACCACGCCCCCACCCGGGTCGCGGTGGCCGCCGAGCGCGCCCTGCTGGCCACCCTGGAGGCCGGCTGCTCCGCGCCGGTCGCCGCGCTGGCCGGCTGGAACCACCAGACCGAACTGCGGCTGGAGGGCGTGGTCGGCACCCCCGACGGCGCCACCCTGCTGAAGATGTCCGCCCACGGTCCGATCGTCCTCGACGAGACTGCCGAGCAGCAGGCGGCGGCCCTCGGCCGCGCGCTGGCCGCGCGGCTGCTCGACGAGGGCGCGGCCGCCCTGATGGGGGAGCGAGCCCGATGAGCCCCACCGCCGCCACCGACAGCCCGTTCCCGGCCGACAGTCCCTTCGGGGGCACGATCCCCTCCGCCGGCCGCTGCACCTTCCTGGGCGCGGGCCCCGGCGACCCGGGCCTGCTGACCCTGCGCGCGGTCGAGGTGCTGGCCTCCGCCGACGTACTGGTCGCCGACCCGCTGACCGCCGCCGCCGTGCGCAGCCACTGTCCGTCCGGCGTGCAGGTGCACGCCCCGGGCGCGGAGGGCCCGGACTTCGACCTGGCCCGCCTGGTCGCCGAGGCCGTGCGGTCCGGCAAGCACGTGGTGCGGACCGTCGACGGCGACCCCGGCCTGGACGGCTGCGCGGCCGAGGAGATGCTCGGCTGCGCCGGTGCCGGGATCGCCTTCGAGGTGATCCCGGGCGTCGCCCAGTCGGTCGGCGTGCCGGCCTACGCGGGCGTGCCGCTGCGCGGCGCGGCCGGCACCGACGTCCGCTTCGTGGAGGCCGCGGCGCTGCTGGCCGGCTCCCCGGTGGACCTGGGCGCGCCGGAGACCACCCTGGTGGTGCGCACCACCCTGGGCCAGCTGCCGGCCACCGCCAACGCGTTGGTGTCCAACGGCCGCAAGCCGGACTCCGCGCTGAGCGCGACGCTCTCCGGCACCACCACCCGCCAGCGCACCTTCACCGCGACCCTGGCCTCCATCGCGGCGGACCTCAAGGCCGCCCGGGTGCTGCCCTCCCCGGTCTCCGCCCCGGTCGACCCGGCGACCGCGGTGATAGCCGTGGTCGGCGAGCAGGTCGCCCACCGCGCCTCGCACTCCTGGTTCGAGACCAAGCCGCTGTTCGGCTGGAACGTGCTGGTGCCGCGCACCAAGGAGCAGGCGCACGGCCTCTCCGAGCAGCTGCGCTCCTACGGCGCGGTGCCGCAGGAGGTGCCGACCATCGCGGTCGAGCCGCCGCGCACCCCGCAGCAGATGGAGCGGGCGATCAAGGGCCTGGTCACCGGCCGCTACGAGTGGATCGCCTTCACCTCGGTGAACGCGGTGCGCGCGGTGCGCGAGAAGTTCGAGGAGTACGGCCTGGACGCCCGGGCGTTCGCCGGGATCAAGGTCGCGGCGGTCGGCGAGACCACCGCGCAGGCGCTGGTGGACTTCGGCGTGAAGCCGGACCTGGTGCCCTCCGGCGAGCAGTCCGCGGCCGGGCTGCTGGAGGACTGGCCGCCGTACGACCCGGTGTTCGACCCGATCGACCGGGTGCTGCTGCCGCGCGCCGACATCGCCACCGAGACCCTGGTGGCCGGCCTGGTCGAGCTGGGCTGGGAGGTCGACGACGTGACGGCGTACCGGACGGTGCGCGCCTCGCCGCCGCCGGCCGAGACCCGTGAGGCGATCAAGGGCGGCGGTTTCGACGCGGTGCTGTTCACCTCGTCCTCGACCGTGCGGAACCTGGTCGGCATCGCGGGCAAGCCGCACAACGTGACCGTCATCGCCTGCATCGGCCCGGCCACCGCCAAGACCGCCGAGGAGCACGGCCTGCGGGTCGACGTGATGGCCCCGGCGCCGTCGGCGGCCGCGCTGGCCCAGGCCCTGGCGGACTTCGGGGCCAAGCGCCGGGACACCGCGACCGCCGCGGGCGAACCGGTCTACCGCCCCAGCGAGCGCCGTCCCGGCTCGCGCCGCAAGGCGGCGCGCTGACGCGGCGCCGCACCAGGGACCGGGGGCGGCCCGACCGCCGCCCCCGGCATCGCACCATCGTCCGGAGAGAGAAGCCGTGTCCGCTGAATTCCCGTACGTCCGCCCCCGCCGGCTCCGTTCGACCCCGGCGGTGCGCCGGCTGGTCGCCGAGACCCGGCTGCACCCGGCGGAGCTGATCCTGCCCGCCTTCGTGCGTGAGGGGATCACCGAGCCGAAGCCGATCTCGTCGATGCCCGGCGTGGTCCAGCACACCCGGGACTCCCTGCGCAAGGCCGCGGTGGAGGCCGCCGAGGCGGGGATCGGCGGCATCATGCTGTTCGGCCTGCCCGAGGTGAAGGACGCCACCGGCTCCGAGGGGACCAACCCGGAGGGCATCCTCCAGCAGGCGATCCGCGACGTGGTCGCCGAGGTCGGCGACCGGCTCGTGGTCATGTCGGACCTCTGCCTGGACGAGTTCACCGACCACGGCCACTGCGGCGTGCTGGCCGCGGACGGCAGCGTGGACAACGACGCCACCCTGGCGCGCTACGCCGAGATGGCCGTGGTCCAGGCCGAGGCCGGCGTCCACATGGTCGGCCCCTCGGGCATGATGGACGGCCAGATCGCCGTGATCCGCCGGGCCCTGGACGAGGCCGGGCACCAGGGCGTGGCCGTGCTCGCCTACACCGCCAAGTACGCCTCCGCCCTGTACGGGCCGTTCCGCGAGGCCGTCAACTCCTCGCTCCGGGGCGACCGCAAGACCTACCAGCAGGACCCGGCCAACGCCCGGGAGGCGCTGCGCGAGCTGGAGCTGGACCTCGCCGAGGGCGCCGACATGGTGATGGTCAAGCCCGCCATGCTCTACCTGGACGTGCTGCGGCAGGTCGCCGACGCCTCCCCGGTGCCGGTGTCCGCGTACCAGATCTCCGGTGAGTACGCGATGGTCGAGGCCGCCGCCGCCAACGGCTGGATCGAGCGGGAGCGCACCATCCTGGAGACCCTCACCTCGATCCGCCGGGCCGGCGCCGAGCAGATCCTCACCTACTGGGCCGTCGAGGCCGCCGCGCTGCTGAAGTAGCGGCTGCCGCGGCAGCACCCGCGCACGCCGAAGGCCGGGCCCCTCCGACGGGAGGGACCCGGCCTTCGTGCGCGCGTCCGGTCAGTCGCCGAGGTGGGCGAAGCCGCCGCCACCGCCGAAGAGGGCGGTGGAGGTGGCGGCACCTCCGCCGAACTCGCCGGCCTCGATGTGCGAGGTGTGGGCGATGCCGCCGCCCCCGCCGGCCGCGAACACCGGGTCGGCGGAGGCGACGAACCCGCCGCCGCCGGCCACGCCGACGTGCGCGGACGCCGCCGGGGCGGCGACGCCGGCCAGCGCCAGCGCGCCGATCGCGGTCAGGGTGATCTTGCCCAGCATGCTCTTCATGGATCTGCCCTTTCTTCCGGAGCGCCCGGTGCGGACGCTCTGCCTTGGGGGGTGCCGTCGGAACGCCCGGAGGGCCCGGGGACCAGACGTCCCCGGGCCCTCCGTCGCGCCGTGCGGCTGGATCAGCCGATCAGGTGCGAGACACCCGCGTCGCCCGAGGACTGGGTGTTCTGGCCCACGTTGCAGATCTGCTTCGGGGTGCTGTTGAGGACCGGGACCTCGATCGGCACGGCGATGCCGATGATGCCGACCGCGACGTTGTGGATCTCCGGCAGGCAGATGTTCGGGTTGTCCAGCACGTGGGAGTTCGGGCTGTGGTCGCCGTAGGTGCCGGTGTGGTTGGTGCCGCCGTTGCCCTGGGCGGAGACGGCGGCGCCGTCCGAGTCGGCGATGGCGCCGGCCGAGCCCGCGGACATCGCGATGGCGGCGGCGGCCAGGCCCGCGGCGGCGAGGGACTTCTTGATCATTTCGGTGTTCCTCTCGGGGGGTGAATCGGGGAGCGATTCGAAGGTGGTCGGTTCGGGTTGTGACTCTGCCGGGACGGGCGGGTCAGCCGATCAGGTGCGAGACGCCCGCGTCGCCGTGGCTCTGGGTGCCCTGGCCCTGGGTGCAGTACTGCTTGCCACCGCTGTTCGCGATCGGGACCTCGACCGGGACGGCGACGCCGAGCACGCCGACCGCGATGTTGTGGATCTCGGGCAGGCAGACGTTCGCGTTGTCCAGGAAGTGGAAGTTCGGGCTGTGGTTGCCGACGGTGCCGGTGAAGTTGGTGCCGCCGTTGCCCTGGAACGACCCGGCGGCGCCGTCCGCGTCGCCGATGGCCGAGGCCGGCGTGGCGGCGGCGGCCAGCGCCGCGGCGGCCAGGCCGGCGGCGGCGAAGGACTTCTGGATCATGAGGAGATCCCTCTCTGAAAAGCTCGGTTTCCGTGCGGTTTCCGTGCGTACAACGCGTTCAACGCTCAGACCCGGTCTGCGGTCACTGACGTCCAGATCAAAGAATCACGGCTCGGAAGGTTACGGGGATTCCGGAAAAGAGTCCGGGAGGCGCGGCGGTGGAGAGATTCCGGTCGGATTATTAACCCGAACCGGTTAACCGCCGCCATCGGGGGCGCCGGTCGCTCGTTGAGCCCATTGCTTTCGGTCGCGCCCGCGCGGCCGACTCCCTCTTTGATCTCCAGTACGGACAGGCAGAACGGTGAAAAGCATGAGGTTCTCCAAGCGGGCCGGCGCGATGCTGCTGGCGGTCGGTGCGGGCGTGCTCGCCTCCCAGGGGGCGGCCTCCGCCGCCCCCGTCAGCCCCGAGCAGGTCGGGGCGCTGGAGGACCAGCTGGCCACCCAGCAGGTACCGGTGGACATCCCGCTGGCGCCGCTGGACAGCCGGATCTCGGGCGGCATCCCGACCTCGCTGCTGATGCCGCCGCCGCCCGCCCACACCACCGGGGACGCGCTGATCCCGGACCGCATCGTGCCGGCGCTCGGCATCGGCAAGGTCGCCCCGACCGCGAAGGCCGAGCTGCCGCTGCCGCTGGTCGACCGCAGCGCCGACCTCGGCGAACTGCTGCTGGACGCCCCGGCCGCGCCGCTGCACGCCGACACCCCCGCGGTCGGCATCGGCAAGCCGCTCGCGCTCGTCGAGGACGGCACCGGCCAGCTGGCCGACGGCCGGCTCAAGCTGGACGAGATCGACCCGCGGCTGATCACCGGAGCCGTCCAGGCGGTGCCCGGGGCCAAGGCCTCCCTGGGCAACGAGGACGAGCGGATCTCGGTCACCGACTCGCTGGGGACCCTGGCCGCCACCGCGACCGCCACCACCACCGGCGTCGTCTCGGAGACCGGCCTGGCGGGCCTGGCGCAGGCCTAGCAGGACGCCCAGGACGCCCAGGGCGCCTCGGGATCCCCGGGGACGCCCCGGGACTCCCCGGGACGGGCGAGAGCCCGGCACCCCCTCACGACGGGGTGCCGGGCTCTCGCGGGTCGTGGCGGCTCAGCCGGGCAGCGCCCCGAGCAGGCCGCCGACCAGCGGCAGGTCGCGCGGACCGCCGCCGGCGCTGAGCGGGCCGGTCAGGAGGTCGGTGCCGACCGGCGCCAGCCCGGAGCCCTCCGGCTGGACGGTCGCCCCGTTGTTCAGCACGTCGGCGGAGGAGTTGGCCCACGGGTCCAGCCGCAGGTCCTTGAGCGGCGCGATGCCGTAGCCGAGGCCGGTGGTGGTGCCGCCGAGCGCCTGGGCGAGGTCGGTCTTGGCCAGGGCGGCGCCGCCCCCGGTCGGGGCCGCGTGCGCCGCGCCCGCGCCGCCGAGCAGCATCGCGGCGCCCAGGGCGGCGGCGAGGCCGGCCCCGCTCTTCTTCGAAACCATGCGTCTTCACCTTCGGAGGGAGGGGTTCCCCGGGCTCGCGGACCGTGCCCGGGTACGCCGAACCGCCCCCCGGCCGACGGGCCGGGGGGCAGTGCGGGCGGAACGCGTGCCGATCGGAATCAGCAGTCGTCCTCGACGTGCTCGACGTGCTCGTGCTGCTGCGGGACCTCGCCGTTGATGCAGGTGTTGCCGAACGCCGGGTTCAGCACACCGATCAGGTTGATGGAGTTGCCGCACAGGTTGACCGGGATGTGCACCGGGATCTGGAGCTGGTTGCCGGAGATGACACCGGGGGAGCCGGCGGCGACGCCCTCGGCACCGGCGCTGGCGGCGGCGCCACCCGCCGCGCCCAGCACCAGGCCGGCAGCGGCGGCGGAGAGGACGACGGCCTTCTTCACGTTCTGCATGGGGGTTGATCTCCTCGATCACACACGGGTTGAGCGCGCCGCACCCCGCCCGGTGGCGGGGTGCGGCGCGGGTGCGGTGGAGCCGCGGCCGCCGGCTCGGCGGCCACCGGTTCAGCCGGCGTTGACGCAGGTGTTGCCGAACGCCGGGTTCAGCAGCGCGATGATGTTGATGGTGTTGCCGCAGAGGTTGATCGGCACGTGGACCGGCACCTGGATCTGGTTGCCGGAGATCACACCGGGGGAGTTGGCGGCGACACCCTCGGCGCCGGAGCTGGCGAACGCGCCGCCGGCCGCACCGACCACCAGGCCGGCGGTGGCGATCGACAGGGCGGCGGTCTTCTTGACGTGACGCATGTGTTCTTCCTCCGTATTCTTCCCGACCGTCTGTGGAAATAGTCGGGAGCCGGGCGAGGGGAAATCCTGGCCCGTTGGCTTCTGGGAATGCCGTGATTGTCACTCGGGTGGCCCAGATGGCGCGTTTCGCCCATGGCTCGGGCGATGAGCGGCCGCCGCGGCACCGTGCGCCTCGAACGATTCCCGCACGGCCGGGAAGCATTCGTGTCGACGCACGACCGGGAGAATTCCGGACGGGTTTGGACCGGCGGCGGATCTCCTCGTCGTAGCGGGGCGTGAAGCGTGTTCCGACTGGAGAACGAGGCAGGGCGCCGGGGGAAACGGTCGGATACGGGTGTCACCCGATTGCCCGGCGCCGGGGCCGCGTTCCTCCGGACGGGTGACAGTGGGGGTGCCGTCGCAACCGGCCCGAGGGGGTCTCGTTGGAGATGTCGCACTCCCCGTGCATCTCTGTCGAACAGTCAGGAGGCTCCCATGAGCATCAAGAAGACGGCCGTCGTCGGCGCCGCTGTGGTCGGCATCGTCGCCGCCGGCGCCGGTACCGCGCTGGCCAGCTCCGGCGCGGAGGGCGTCGCCGCGGGCTCCCCCGGTGTCGTCTCCGGCAACCAGATCCAGGTGCCGCTGCACATCCCGGTCAACCTGTGCGGCAACACCATCGACATCGTGGGCATCCTGAACCCGGCCTTCGGCAACACCTGCGTCAACGCCGGCTGATCAGCCGCGAGTCCGGCCGGTGCGAGCCGCCGCTTCCGTGTCTCCCTCCTGGGGCGCGAGGTGGCGGCTCTCGGCGTTTCCGGGGCCGGCCGCCGGCACCGGTGCCCCGGCCCGGCGCCGGCGGCCCACCGGGCCCGGCACCGCCCACCTGCGCGGTTGATCCGTCCCCGACCCGCCGCCCGTCCGCCGGGTGGGCTCCCCCTCCGCCCGGCGACGGCGGTGCCGTAGGCTCGCCCGGCGCCGCGGTGTCGGTCGGCGCGCACCGGTCACGAGTGGGGCGGGGAGTACCAGAGCTGATGAGCGCGGCATCGAGCACCGGATCGTCGGGCGGTGGCGCGGGCGTGTCCCCGTCGTCCGCCACCCCTCCCCGGGACGCCCAGGAGGCACCGGAGACGCCGGAGACGTCCGAGGCGCCCGAGGCGCCCGAGGCGTCGGGCGCCACGGCCGTGTCGGCGGCGGGGCGGGCCCCGGGCCGGTTCGGCGCGGCGGTGGACCGCTACGCGCCCGCGCTCGGCGCGTACGCGGTGGTCAAGGCGACCGGCCTGACCGTCTTCCTGCTCCTGCTCTCGCACACCGAGGACTTCCTGAAGAAGGACCCGGGGCGCGGCGGCGGCGCCCGGCCCTGGGACGTGCTCGGCACCTGGGACGGCATCTGGTACCAGCGGATCGCCGAGAACGGCTACGACCCGCAGCTGATCCCGCTGCACGGCTACCCGCTGGCCACCTACTACGAGAACTCCTCCGCGTTCTTCCCGCTCTACCCGTGGCTGATGCGGCTGGTCGGGGCGGTCACCGGGCTCGGCCCGTACGGCTCGGGCATCGTCGTCTCGGTGCTCGCCTCCTTCGTGGCGGCGGCCGGGATCTTCGCCGTCGCCGAGCGGCTCGGCGGCTTCCGGGCCGGGGTGATCGCGGCGGTGATCTGGGGCCTGTTCCCCGGCTCGGGCGTGGAGTGGGCGGTCTATTCGGACTCGCTGTTCGTCGCCCTCTCGGCCTGGGCCTGCTACTGCGTGATGACCCGGAACTGGCTCGCCGCCGGCGTGCTGGCCCTGGTGGCCGGCCTCAACCGGCCGACCGCGGCCGCGCTGATCGCCGCCGTCTCGATCTCCGCCCTGGTGGCGCTGGTGCGGCGCACCGACGGGGTGGCCCGCCCGCTGACCGCGATGCTGATCACCCCCTGGGGCCTGCTCGGCTACGTCGCCTGGGTCGGCTGGCGGATGGGCGACTGGACGGGGTACTTCAAGCTCCAGCGCGGCGCCTGGAACCGCTACTTCGACTGGGGCGCCTCCACCGCCCGCAGCACCCTGGACACGGTCACCGGGCACTGGACGTTCTGGCAGTCCAACCCGGCGCCGGACCTCATCGCGGTGGGCCTGCTGATCGCCCTGCCCGGGCTGCTGGTGCTGCTGCTCCGGCTGCGGCCGCCGCTGGTCCTGGTGCTCTACACGCTGCTGACCGTCGTCCTGGCGCTGAGCAGCAACCAGATCTACGGCAACATCTCGCGCTACCTGCTGCCGGCCTTCCCGCTGTTCATCGGCCTGGCGGTGGCGCTGCGCCGGCTGCGGCCGTCGACGCTGGGCGGCCTGGTCGCGATGCCGGCGGTGGCGGCCGGCTGGTACGCGGGGTACGCGCTGTTCGAGCTCGGCATCCCGTAGGGAGTCGGCGCCGCGGGGCCGCGTAACCTCGACGCATGACGACCAGCCGCACGCCGCCCGTGCGTCAGATCCGCGACCTCTCCGGGCTGCTGGACCACGCCAGCCACGTCCTGGCGACCCGGATGGCGGCGGCGTTCACCGAGCTCGGCGTCACCCCGCGCGCCTACGGCGTGCTCTTCCACGCGCTGGCGGCCGAGCGCACCCAGATCCAGCTGGCCGAGCTCGCCGACCTCGACAAGACCACCATGGTGGTGACCGTCGACGAGCTGGAGAAGGCCGGGCTGGCCGAGCGGTGCCCGTCCGTGGCCGACCGCCGGGCCCGGATCGTGCGGGTCACCGAGGCGGGCGCGCAGGCCGTCGAGCGGGGCACCGCGATCGCCGACCGGGTGCACCGGGAGGTGCTGGAGTCGCTGCCGCCGGACGAGCGGGCGGTGTTCGTGACGGCGCTGGGCCGCCTGGTGGACGGGGGCGGGGCGCTGTCCGATCCGGTCGGGGGCGAGCGGACGGTGCGCCGCGCGCGCCGTGCCCGCGGCTGAGCCGGGGGGCCAGGCCCGGGCGCGGCGGTAGTCGGTTTCCGGTCGGCTTGTATGCTCCACCTGGCGCCAGGGGGGACGTCCTGGCCGCTGATCGTTCGATGGCACAGCCGTGAAGAGGTGCGGGGATGTCGGGTCGCCGAGACAGGAGTCAGCCCAGCGTGGCCCGGCCGCGTCCGGAGGGTTCGACCGGCTCGGCGGGTTCGACCGGTGCCCGGAGCGGTTCGCCGCGCACCGGTTCGTCCGGTTCGGCCGGTTCGTCCGGGTCCGTCCCGGCGCCCCGGCCGGGCGGCCGGGCCGAGGCCAGGCGGGCCGCGCAGTCGAAGGGCCGCGGCGGAGCGGGTGGTGACGGAGGGTCGAACGGCCAGGGTCACCGCCGGTCGGGCGGCCGGGGCAAGAAGCCCCGGCGCAACGTCAAGAAGATCGTCGGCTGGACCGCGGTCGGCGCGCTGGTGCTGATAGCCGGCACCGGCGGCGCGATCTACTTCAAGCTCAACGGCAACATCAAGACGATCGACGCCGACGCGCTGAGCAAGGACCGCCCGCCGGAGGCGCAGGCCGACGCCAACGGCAACAAACCGGTGAACATCCTGCTGATCGGCTCCGACAGCCGCGGCGGCGACAACTCGGACCTGGGCGGCGGCGACAGCGAGGGTGCCCGCTCGGACACCACGATCCTGCTGCACGTCTACGCCGACCACAAGAACGCCATCGGGGTCTCGATCCCGCGCAACACCCTGGTCACCATCCCGCCGTGCAAGCTCCCGAACGGGAAGTGGACCAAGGAACAGAAGGGCAAGGACGTCCTGTTCAACGCCGCCTTCACGGTGGGCGGCACGGCGGAGGGCAACCCCGCCTGCACCCAGAACACCGTGGAGAAGCTCACCGGCATCCGCGTCGACCACACCATCGTGGTCGACTTCCAGGGCTTCGCGGCGATGACCAAGGCCGTCGGCGGCGTCGAGGTCTGCCTGCCCAAGGACATCTACGAGAAGGACCTCAACGAGAAGCTGCCCACGAAGGGCTCCCTCGTCCTGAAGAAGGGTCCGCAAAAGGTGGAGGGCCAGCCGGCGCTCGACTACGTCCGGCTGCGACACGGCATCGGCGACGGTTCCGACATCGGCCGGATGAAGCGTCAGCAGGCCTTCATGAGCTCGATGATCAGCACGGTGAAGAAGAAGGGCCTGGAGCCCACCACCCTGCTGCCGCTGGCCGACGCCGCCACCAAGTCGCTGCGCGTCGACGAGGGGCTCGACACCGTCGACAAGCTGATGTCCTTCGCCCTGTCGCTGAAGAACATCGACCTGCACGACCTCAAGTTCGTCACCCCGCCGTGGCGTTACAACGAGGCCAACCTCGACCTGGTGAAGCCGGACGTGGACCGGCTGTGGGAGGCGATCCGCGCCGACCGCACCCTGGACGGCAAGGACGCCACCGGCGAGCAGCCCGACGCGCCCGCCACCCCGGCGCCCCCGGCCACCCCGGAGGCCCCGCCGACCACCACCGCGCCCCCCGCGCACACCGCCCCGGCGGTCCCGATCAAGGTCTTCAACGGCACCACCTCCAACGGACTGGGCGCCAGGGCGGGCGAGGCCCTGAAGGCGGCGCAGTTCACCGTCGGCTCGGTGGGCCAGGCGAAGTCCACCAACAAGCTCACCACCACGATCGAGTACGGCGCCGGGCAGAAGGCCAACGCCGAGAAGGTCGCCGAGCTGTTCCCCGGCGCCACCCTCACCCCCACCTCGGCGGCCGGCATCAGCGTCGTGCTCGGCAAGGACTACGCCGACGCCAACGGCGGCGCCGCCGCGGCCGGGACCACCGCGCCGGGCACCCCGACCGCACCCGCCCCGCTGCCGACCTCGGTCACCGACGACGCCCGCTCGGCGGACGACGACATCTGCGCCAACACCACCTACGGGTCCGGCGGCTGAGCCCGCGTCGGCCCGCAGGCGCGGACCGACGGAAACGGGGCCCCCGGCGTGCAGCCGGGGGCCCCGCTCGTGTTCCCGTCGGTCAGGGCCAGACCAGGCAGTACAGCTGGTGGCCGGCCTCGTGCAGGCGGTTGGCGAAGTCCTGCCACTCGTGCAGCATGCTGTAGATCACGAAGGCGTCGCGCGGGCCGCGCCGGTCCGGCACGGTGGACCAGATGAACGCGGCGGCGCCGAGCTCGGTCTCGTCCGCCTTGCGCAGCGGTTCGACGACGTTCTGCGGCAGCTGGACGACGGCGTAGTCCGGGTGCAGCACGACCAGCTCCAGCGGCGGCACCTGGTGCAGCGGCACGCCCTGGATGCCGGTGAGGACCATCGCGCTCATGGTCTCCGGTTTGATCTTGGTGGAGAGGTGGCCGTTGGGGGAGCCACTGGTCTCCATCAGGTCGCCGAGCCGGCCGAGCGAGCCGAGCTCGCCCGCGTCCAGCCCGAGCCCGCCCGGCCCGAGAGCGGTCGGGACCCGGGCCGCGGTCGCCCGGTCGGGTGCGCCGAAGTACTTGTACGTCACCCCCACGCGTCCCTCACCCCGCCTCTCACGGCCGCGGCCGCTACGGCCCGTTCCCGCTCCCTTACCCCCGCGTGCGGCCCCGGCGGGCCGGCGGGAGCCACCCGCGGCCTCGTCGTGGCCGTCCTGCGCCTCGGACACTCGGACCATCCTCACCGGAATTCGCCGGAATCGACAGACCCCCGCACGTCCGGTGTCCCTCCGGACGTGCTCCTTACCCGTCATGCGCCGCCGTACCCAGTCGCGGTACGCGGCAGTCCTCTCCACACCCCTGCATCGACCCGGAGCTCCCGTCCGCCCTCGCGGCCGGAGGAACTCCGGAGACACCCCGGGTACACAGTCTGACTGGTCCGGGCAGCCGGAGCAGTCAGGGGCCCCGTTGTATGGATAACCGTACAGATTCGGGCGCCAGGATCATCGTTCCAGATGATGAGGTCCGACATGCAGAGGTGAAGGACACGATTTGAGACCATGTCTTCCGTGAGCTATCCCTACGAAGCACCCCAGTCCCAGTCGCTCTTCGACCGCGCGTCGGTCGTGACCCCCGGCGGCGTCAACTCGCCGGTGCGCGCGTTCCGCGCCGTCGGCGGTACGCCGCGCTTCATGGTGTCCGGCACCGGCCCCTACCTGACCGACGCCGACGGCCGCGAGTACGTCGACCTGGTCTGCTCGTGGGGTCCGATGATCCTCGGCCACGCGCACCCGGCCGTCCTGGACGCCGTGCAGCAGGCGGTGACCCGCGGCACCTCCTTCGGCACCCCCGGACAGGGCGAGGTCGAGCTGGCCGAGGAGATCGTCTCCCGGGTCGCCCCGGTCGAGCAGGTCCGCCTGGTCTCCTCGGGCACCGAGGCCACCATGTCGGCGATCCGGCTGGCCCGCGGCTTCACCGGCCGCGCGAAGGTCGTGAAGTTCGCCGGCTGCTACCACGGACACGTGGACGCCCTGCTGGCCGCCGCCGGTTCCGGCGTCGCCACCTTCGGCCTGCCGGACACCCCGGGCGTCACCGGCGCCCAGGCCGGCGACACCATCGTGCTGCCGTACAACGACCTCGCCGCCGTCGAGGAGGCCTTCCGGGCCCACCCCGGCGAGATCGCCTGCGTGATCACCGAGGCCTCGCCCGGCAACATGGGCGTCGTCCCACCGCTGCCCGGCTTCAACGGCGGCCTGGCCCGGCTCTGCCGGGAGAACGGCGCGCTGTTCATCTCCGACGAGGTGATGACCGGCTTCCGCGTCTCCAAGGCCGGCTGGTACGGCCTGGAGGCGGCGAACGAGGGCTGGGCGCCCGACCTGCTGACCTTCGGCAAGGTCATGGGCGGCGGCTTCCCGGCCGCGGCCTTCGGCGGCCGCGCCGACGTGATGGCCCACCTCGCCCCGGCCGGCCCGGTCTACCAGGCCGGCACGCTGTCCGGGAACCCGATCGCCACCGCGGCCGGCCTGGCCCAGCTGCGCGGCTGCACCGACGAGGTGTACACGGCCGTCGACCGGGTCGCCGCCGAGGTCTCCGGCCTGGTCGCCGCCGCGCTCGCCAAGGAGGGCGTGGCGCACCGGCTGCAGACCGCCGGGAACATGTTCTCGGTGTTCTTCACCGAGGACGCCGTGACGAACTACGCCGAGGCGAAGACCCAGGAGGCGTTCCGCTTCACCGCGTTCTTCCACGCGATGCTCGCCGAGGGCGTCTACCTGCCGCCGTCCGCCTTCGAGTCCTGGTTCGTCTCCGCCGCGCACGACGAGCGGGCGCTGGAGCGGATCGCCGCCGCCCTGCCCGCCGCCGCCCGGGCCGCCGCCGAAGCCACCGCCTAGGCCCGCCGCCCTTACGAGCACCAGGAGTACTGAGAAGTGAGCGCCAAGGACATCACCGTCGTCCACCTGATGCGGCACGGTGAGGTGCACAACCCGGAGGGCGTCCTGTACGGGCGGCTGCCGGGCTACCGGCTGTCCGAGCTGGGCCGCGAGATGGCCGAGCGGGTCGCCGAGGACCTGGCCGGGCGGGACATCACCCACGTGGTGGCGTCCCCGCTGGAGCGCGCCCAGGAGACCGCCACGCCGATCGCCGAGTCGCACGGCCTGGACCTCGCGGTGGACGAGCGGCTGATCGAGGCGGAGAACATCTTCGAGGGCAAGACCTTCGGAGTGGGCGACGGCTCGCTGCGCAACCCGTCCTACTGGAAGTACCTGACCAACCCGTTCAAGCCCTCCTGGGGCGAGCCCTACCTGGAGCAGGCGGTGCGGATGATGGGCGCGCTGGCCGCCGCCCGGGACGCCGCGCGCGGGCACGAGGCGGTCTGCGTCAGCCACCAGCTGCCGATCTGGATCGTCCGCTCCTTCGTGGAGCGCCGCCGGCTCTGGCACGACCCGCGCAACCGGCAGTGCTCGCTGGCCTCGCTGACCAGCTTCACCTACGAGGGGGACCGGATCGTCTCGGTCGGCTACCGCGAGCCGGCCCGCGACCTGCTGCCGGCCCACCTGGTCGGCAAGGGCGGCAAGAGCAAGCCGGTCGGCAAGAGCTTCGGCGCCTGAGGGCAGGCCGGCGCCGGCCCCGGGGCGACCCGGATCCGGGTACGCCGAGGAAGCCCGGACGCGCGGAACGGTGTTCATGGTTCCCGATCCGGTGTAAGAGCCGTGTGAGTAAGAGCTGCGTCACACTCCCGCGACACCAGGGCCAATGGTCCCGCCGCAGGTCAGAGGGGGTCCGGCAGAGAAGGCCGGACCCCCCGGGGCCCGGCCGCGACTCCATGCGAAACTTTTCACATGTCTGGCATGACGCGCCCCCGTCCCCGTCTCGCCGCCGCCGCGGTCACCGCCGCCGCTGCCGCGCTGGTCCTCACCGGTTGCAGCTCCTCCGGCTCCTCGGCCAGTGGTGACGGGCAGATCGGCTTCGTCACCGCCAAGGGCAGCAACATCTCGACCGCGGCCGCCGGCCACCGCCAGGACGCGCCGGACATCGGCGGCACCACCCTGGAGGGCACCCCGGCCAAGCTCTCCGACTACCGGGGCAAGGTCGTCGTGCTCAACGTCTGGGGCTCCTGGTGCGGCCCGTGCCGCTCGGAGGCCGACGACCTCCAGCGGGTCTGGGAGAAGTACAAGGACCAGGGCGTGCAGTTCCTCGGGATCAACACCCGGGACACCGAGATCAAGAACGCCGTCCGCTTCGAGCAGGAGAAGGGCGTCACCTTCCCCAGCCTCTACGACCCGGCCGGCGAGGAGCTGCTCAAGTTCCCCAAGGGCAGCCTCAACCCGCAGTCCATCCCGACCACCCTGGTGGTCGACCGGGACGGCAGGCTCGCCGCGCGCGCCGTCGGCGGCCAGACCGACGACGCCCTGGAGTCGATGCTCCAGCCGGTCGTGGCGGAGCAGCAGAAGTGAGCGCGGCGCAACAGCTCGCCGACAACGTCGGGACCATCCAGAGCGGGGCGCTGCTGATGGCGGCGCCCATCGCGCTGGTGGCCGGCCTGGTGTCCTTCTTCTCGCCCTGCGTGCTCCCGCTCGTCCCCGGCTACCTGTCGTACGTCACCGGCTTCTCCGCCTCGGACCTCGCCGACGCGCGCGGCGCCCGCCGTGGCCGGATGCTGGCGGGCGCGCTGCTGTTCATCCTCGGCTTCACCGCCGTCTTCGTCTCCGGCGGAGCGCTGTTCGGCTTCTTCGGCCAGACGCTCCAGGAGCACAAGCGGGTCATCTCGATCGTGCTCGGTGCGGTGACCGTCGTGATGGGCCTGGCCTTCATGGGCCTGGTGCCCGGGCTGAGCATGCGTGAGCTGCGCTCGCACCGCCGCCCGGCCGTCGGGCTGCTCGGCGCGCCGATGCTGGGCGTGGTGTTCGGCGTCGGCTGGACCCCCTGCCTCGGCCCGACCATGTCGGCGATCCAGACGCTGGCCTTCAACGAGGCCGATGCCGGCCGCGCCGCCCTGCTGATGACCGTCTACTGCCTGGGCCTGGGCGTACCGTTCGTCGTGGCGGCGCTGGCCTTCCGCCGGGCGCTGGGCGCCTTCGGCTGGGTCAAGCGGCACTATCCGCTCGTGATGCGGATCGGCGGCGGCATGCTCGTCGTGGTCGGTCTGCTGCTGGTCACCGGGGTCTGGGACTCGATGGTGAGTGACCTGCAGAACCAGTTCGCCGACTTCCAGATCGGAATCTGACCCGTGACCAACACCACGACCGATCGCGAGCGGTCCGGGACCGCCGTCGCGCAGGGCGCGGACGAGGACGCGGCCGAGCGGCTCACCACCGCCCCGGCCGAGTCCGACGGCCCCACCGGCATCGGCGTGCTCGGCTGGCTGCGCTGGATGTGGCGCCAGCTGACCTCGATGCGGGTCGCGCTGATCCTGCTGTTCCTGCTCTCGCTGGCGGCCATCCCGGGCTCGCTGATCCCGCAGAACGGGCAGAACCAGTTCAAGGTCGAGACCTGGAAGGCGCAGCACACCACGGTCGCGCCGATCTACGAGAAGCTCCAGCTGTTCGACGTGTACAGCTCGGTCTGGTTCTCGGCGATCTACATCCTGCTGTTCGTCTCGCTGGCCGGCTGCATCGTCCCGCGCACCTGGCAGTTCGTCGGCGTGCTGCGCTCGCGGCCGCCGGCGGCGCCGCGCAACCTGACCCGGATGCCGGTGTACGCGGCCTGGCGCACCGACGCCGACGCCGCGGCCGTCAACACCGCCGCCCACCGGCTGCTGCGCGCGCGGCGGTTCCGGGCGCACCTGGACGGCGGCGCGGTGGCGGCCGAGAAGGGCTACCTGCGCGAGGTCGGCAACCTGGTCTTCCACCTGTCGCTGTTCGCGCTGCTCGGCGGCTTCGCCTGGGCGAGCCTGGCCAGCGGCACCGGCGGCAAGCTGCTGGTCGAGGGCGAGGGCTACTCCAACACCATCACCCAGCTGGACGACTTCACCGGGACCCGCTTCTACGGCAGCGACGACCTCGACCCGTTCTACGTGAAGCTGAACAGCTTCACCTCGAAGTTCCAGAACAACGGCTCCCAGATCGGCAGCGCCCGGGAGTTCACCGCGGGCGTCGAGTACTACGAGGGCAGCGACCCGTCGAAGCTCAAGCAGGGCAAGATCGAGGTGAACCGCCCGCTGGAGATCGGCGGCAGCAAGTTCTACCTGATCGGCCACGGCTACGCCCCGGTGATCACGGTCCGCAACGCCGCGGGCGACGTCGTCTACACCGGCGCCACCCCGTTCCTGCCGCAGGACGGCAACCTGACCTCCACCGGCGTCATCAAGGTCTCCGACTACGGCGAGAAGGACGGCAAGCGGACCCAGCTGGGCCTGTCCGGCTTCTTCCTGCCGACCGCCCCGGTGGCCTTCGACAAGAACACCGGCCCGCGTTCGCTGTTCCCCGGTGACGCGGCCCCGGTGCTGGTGCTCAACGCCTACGCGGGCGACCTGGGCACCGACTCCGGCCTGCCGCAGAACATCTACCAGCTCAACACCAAGAACCTGACCCAGCTCCAGCGGGACGGCGAGCCCGCGAAGGCCAAGCTGGACCCCAAGCAGGTCTGGGAGCTGCCGGACGGCTACGGCACGGTCACCTTCGAGGGCTACAAGAAGTGGGCCAGCTTCAACGTCTCGCACCGTCCGGGCAACGGCATCGCGCTGGCCGGCGCGGTGGCCGCGATCGCCGGCCTGATCGGCTCGCTGTTCATCCAGCGGCGCCGGATCTGGGTGCGGGCGGTGGCGCTGCCGGACGGCGGGACCCTGGTCGAGCTGGCCGGGCTGGGCCGCAGCGAGTCGGCGAAGATCGCCGAGGAGCTGGCCGCACTGGCGGTGGACCTCCAGGACGACGCTCCCGCGCTCGACGACGAGCCCGATGAGGGGCCCGACGACGGCACCACCGGGGCCGACGAGGCCCCGGTGCCCGAAGAATCCGCAGTCCCCGCCGACCAGAACTCCAAGGAGTAGACGGTGCACCTCGCCTCGTCGGTCGACCCGCAGCTGGCCGACCTGTCCAACAAGCTGATCTATTCGGCGATGGCGGTCTATCTGATCGCCATGTTCGCCTACATGTTCGAATGGACCTTCGGCTCGAAGGGCGCCGTCGCCGTCCGCTCCATCCAGCAGGCCGGTCTGGCCGAGACCGTCGCCGACGCCGACGCCAGGACCAAGGGCGCCAAGAAGGTCACGGTCACCGTCGCCTCCGCACGCGGCGGCACCACGACCCTGACCCGCACCGCGCTGGCCGGCGAGGGTGCCACGGTGGTGACCAGCGGGCGCGGCGACGAGGACGTCGACGGCCCCGGCGCGGCCGGCACCAGCGAGAAGGCCGACCTGGCCGGCCGGATCGCGGTCTCGCTCACCGTCCTCGGCCTCCTGCTGCACACGGGTGGCGTCCTCACCCGCGGCCTCTCGGTCTCCCGCTGGCCGTGGGGCAACATGTACGAGTTCTCCTGCGCCTTCGCGCTCGCCATGGCGGTGGCCTTCGTCGGCCTGCTGGCCGCGAAGAAGCCGGTCCGCTGGCTCGGCCTGCCGGTCACCCTGGCGGTGGTGCTCACCCTCGGCATCGCCACCGAGGTGCTGTACACCGAGTCCGAGCAGCTCGTCCCGGCCCTGCACTCGTACTGGCTGGCGATCCACGTCTCCACCGCGATCGTCTGCGGCGGCGCCTTCTACGCGGCGTTCGTCACGACGCTGCTGTACCTGGGCAAGGACTCCTTCGACAAGCGGATGGCCGCCGGTCTGACCCGGGGCCCGCTGGGCACCTCGCCGTCGATCTGGCGCCGGCTGCCCGCCGCGGCCACCCTGGACAAGCTCTCCTACCGGATCAACGCCCTGGTCTTCCCGCTGTGGACCTTCACCATCATCGCGGGCGCGATCTGGGCCGAGGCCGCCTGGGGCAAGTACTGGGAGTGGGACCCGAAGGAGACCTGGTCGTTCATCACCTGGGTCGCCTACGCGTGCTACCTGCACGCCCGCGCCACCGCCGGCTGGAAGGGCCGCAAGGCCGCGTACCTGGCGCTCGCCGCCTTCGCCTGCTGGCTGTTCAACTACTACGGCGTGAACATCTTCGTCACCGGCAAGCACTCCTACGCGGGGATTTGACCGGGACCGGAAACCACCCACCGGCCCGGCACTCCAGACGAGGAAGCCGGGCCGAGGTGCGACAGGGGTAGTTCGTGCCGGCCGCCCGGTCCGGCACGGGGAGGAACTGAGGAGGAAATCGCGCAATGGAGTGCGACGAGGTCATGCTGACCGTCCGAATCACCGCCGCCGAGCACCTGCTGCTCCGCCGGCTCGCCCAGGGACACCGCAGCGACGTGTCCGAGGTGGTGGCCGACGGGCTGCTGGACATCATCCCCACGGTCAGCTCGCCGGCCGACGCCTACCGGCTGCTGGGCGCCCTCGCGGCCCCCGCGCCGTGCGCGCTGACCGTCTGGCTGCCGGCGCCGCTGGCCGACCTGCTGGTGCCGGGCGCGGCCCGGATCGCCCAGGTGACGCAGGTGCGGATCGGCTCGGCCAGCGCGATGCTGGGCGCCGCGCTGCGGCTGTGGCTGGCCCAGGACCCGGGGCGGCTGGCGGAGAACCTCTCCGTGATGCACGCCGGGCGGCCGTCCGCGCTGGTGGCCGCCTGAGTCCGTGCCCCGGCACGGCCTGCCCCCGGCCGGGGCGGGCTCAGCTGGCGAGCGGCAGGCCCCGGCGCGCCGGGGCCGGCTCGGCCCGGGCCGGGCCGCCGTCGGCCGGCCCGGTGAGCAGCCGGGCCTCGGCCACCGTCCGGCCCTCCTGCACCAGCAGGACCCGCAGCGCCGCCCGCCGTCCGCTGCCGCCGCCGGTCTCCTGACCGCCCTCCCGGACCGCCCGCACCACGCAGGGGCGGTCCGGCGCGATCGGGTCGTGGAACGAGGTGACCAGTTCCAGCGGCACCACCCGGTCCGGGTGGTGCAGCCGCTGGGCGGCCTGCCGGGCGGCCTCCAGGACGAGCATCCCGGGCAGGTGGCCGGGCGCCGGGTCCATCGGGTCGAACAGCACCGGGTGGCGGGTGTCCGCGTGCAGCAGCCAGCTGCCGGGCAGCAGGGCCGGACCGAGCACGACGTCGGCGGCCTGCTGACGGCCCACCAGCTCCGGCGCGGTGGCCTGGCCCGGCAGCCTCGCCGGTGCGGCGGCCGGACCGGGGCCGCGCAGCCGGTCGTAGGCGGCGGGGGAGAGGATCCGCAGCCCGCCGAAGCCGCGGGCGACCGGGCGGCCGTCGCGTTCGACCTCGGCGTCCACCCGCAGCGCGAGCAGCCGGCCGTGCCGCATCCGGACGTCGTGGCAGGTGATCCGGAGCATCAGCTCGGTGGGGGCGGTGGTGACCGCCAGACCGTCCAGTCCGGCCGGGCCGAGGGTGTAGCCGAGCTCGTCGAGCACCGCGTGGTGGTCGTGCGGCACGCCGAACCCGGCGTGGCCCACCAGCAGGGCGGCCTGCCGGACCGTCTCGGCCATCAGCACCGGGTCGTGGTGGCGGTCGCCGGGCAGCCGGTAGAAGCCGTGCAGCCGCGGCCACTGGGCGCCGAGCAGGAAGTCGTAGGGGCCGGTGGCCTGCCAGCCGGTGATGAGCACCTCGGCGACCGAGGAGCGGCGCACCAGGTGGCGCGAGACGGTGCGCTCGTGGAAGTCGTAGCGCCCCGGGCCCGCGGGGACGGGGCCGGGGTGGGGATACGGGGTGTCGCCGTCCGTCGCGGTGAACACTGGCATGACTGGCCCCACTCCCGGGTGTCGGTCGGCCGGCCGTGCGGGCGGCCCTGGAAAAACATACAGGCCACCCGGTTTCTGCTCCCCCTGCGGGGTCGTCACTTGTGTGCGCCCCGCCGGGCCCACCGTACCCGGGCGCCGGCCTGCGGCAACGCCCGGCCGGCCCGGTCCGGCCCCCGGGCGGGGGCCCGGGCGGCGGCCCGTCCCCTCTGGACGGCGGGGGCCGGACAGGGGCTAGATTAGATACCAACCATGCGGTTTCGGGCGGTCGCGGCGCGCCACCGACGGTCCGCAGACGGGGCGCCGCGGAACCGACGGCGGCGCCGTGACAGCAACCGGGCGGGCCGCAGCCCGCCGCGGCCGGGGCCGGAGGGGCCGAGTGGCTAAGCAGGAACGGGCGGGGCGTACCAGGCAGGCCGTGCTGCTCGCCGCGGCGGACACCTTCGCCGACGCGGGTTTCGAGTCGGCCAGCCTGGTCGACATCAGCCGCCGGGCGGGCGTCAGCAAGGGCGCCCTCTACTTCCACTTCGTCTCCAAGCAGGCCCTCGCGGACGGCGTCCGCGCCGAGGCCGCCGACACCGTCGGCCTGGCCGTGCTGCGGGCGCTGCGCGGCGGCGGGCCGGCCGTCCAGGAACTCGTCGACCTCACCCACGAACTGGCCCGGCTGCTGCGCGAGGACGTGGTGGTCCGGGCCGGCGTGCTGCTCGGCCTCGGCGGCCGTCCGGCGGGCTGCGCGACCGGTGCGGTGGTGGCCCCGGCCGGCTCGCCGCCGGAGCCCTCGGCGGACGCCTGGCGGCGTCTGACCGCCGTCTTCCGCACCCTGCTCGACCGGGCCTCGGCGGCCGGCGAACTGCGCCCCGGGCTCGACCGGGAGCAGGCGGCCGGGCTGCTGGCCACCCTGGCAGCCGGACTGGTCCTGTTCGCCGCCGAGGCCACCGGCCGGCTCGCCCCCGCCGCGATCAGCGGCCTCTGGTCGGCCGCCCTCCCGTCGCTCGTCCCGGCCGAGCGCCTGACGGACTACCGCTTCTAGGCGCCCCCGCCTCCGCGCCCGCCCCCGCCCCGTCCCGTCCCGCCCCGTCCTAGCCGTGCGGGCGGGTGGTGGTCCGGTCGACGGTGTCGAGGCGGGCCAGGGCGCCGGGCTCGACCAGGCCGGGCAGCAGCAGCGCCCAGAGGTCGGCCATCCGCTGCAGCAGGTCCCTGCGGTCCGTCAGCACCTGCGAGTTGAGCTGGATGCCGGCCACCGCGCCGGTGATCACCCCGGCGGCGGCCGCCGGCCGCACCCCGGGGCGGAGTTCGCCGACCTCCAGCGAGCGCTCCAGCAGCTCGCGCGCCGCGTCCGCCCAGCCCTGGTAGGCGCCGACCTGCGGCTGGGTGAAGGTGCCGTGCTCGATCGTCAGCCGGATCGCGCCGCGCAGCAGCGGGTCGTCCAGCAGCGAGTGCGCGAACGCGTAGCCGAGGTCGATGACCGTCTGCATCGGGCTGTCGGTGGCGGGCTGCCAGGTGGCCAGCCAGGCGCTCTGACCCTCGATCACGGCGAGCGCCAGCTCCTCCTTGGACGGGAAGTGGAAGTAGAGCGCGCCCTTGGTGACACCGGCCCGTTCCAGGATCTCGGCCATGGTGGCGCCCGCGTAGCCGCGTTCGTCGAACACCTCGGCCGCGGCGCGCAGCACCGTCTGGCGGGTCGCCAGCGCCCGGGCCTGCCTGGCCATCGCAGCCTCCCTGCTCTCTGTCGTCGGCAGCGGCTGGATCCTACGGCGGCGGACCGGGCACTGGCCCCCGTACCGTGCGGTAGCGATCCTTTCGAGCCGTTCCGGGCGCCGGTGCGCGCCGGTCGCGCGCGCTCGCCCCGGGCCTGGAACGCCGCCGGCCGGCCCCCCCCGGGGGGGGGGGGGCGGGCCGCGGGGGGGCCGGTGTGCGGGGCCGCCGTAGTGCCGGCGCGCGGCCCCCAGCCCGCGGGCCGGCGAGTAGTACGCCGGGCGGCGCTCCAGGCGCTGCCAGTTGGCGATCGGCTCGACCGGCGAGGCGGCGGCCGCCGCCTGCTGGGCGGCCGCGGCGCGGGCCATCAGCACGGCGGTGAGGGCGGCGAGCTCCTCGTCGGTGAGCGAGCCGCGGACGATGCGGACGAGTGGTTCGGCGGAAGCGGTCATGGTCCGGTTCTCTCCCGGCGGATGGTGGTGGGTCGGTCGGCGTCGGCGTCGGCGTGCCCGGCGGTGCGCTGTGCGGCCGGGCGGCGCGGCCGCTACATCGGCGGGTTGCCGTGCTTGCGGCTCGGCAGGTCCGCGTGCTTGGTGCGGAGCATGGCCAGCGAGGACACCAGGACCTGACGGGTCTCGGCGGGGTCGATGACGTCGTCCACGAGGCCGCGCTCGGCCGCGTAGTACGGGTGCATCAGTTCGCTCTTGTATTCCTTGATCTTCTGGTTGCGCATCGCGTCCGGGTCGTCGGCGGCGTTGATGTCCCGGCGGAAGATGACGTTGGCCGCGCCCTCGGCGCCCATGACGGCGATCTCGTTGGTCGGCCAGGCGAAGGAGAGGTCGGCGCCGATCGAGCGCGAGTCCATGACGATGTAGGCACCGCCGTAGGCCTTGCGCAGGATCAGCTGGATCCGCGGCACGGTCGCGTTGCAGTAGGCGTAGAGCAGCTTGGCGCCGTGCCGGATGATGCCGTCGTGTTCCTGGTCGACGCCGGGCAGGAAGCCGGGGACGTCGAGCATGGTGACCAGGGGGATGTTGAAGGCGTCGCACATCTGGACGAAGCGCGCGGCCTTCTCGCTGGCGTTGATGTCCAGCACGCCGGCCAGCGACTGCGGCTGGTTGGCGATGATGCCGGTGACGTGGCCGTCGATCCGGGCGAGCACGCAGAGCACGTTGGTGGCCCAGCGCTCGTGGACCTCCAGGTACTCGCCGTGGTCGACGATCTCCTCGATGACCTTGCGCATGTCGTACGGCCGGTTGCCGTCGGCGGGCACCAGGTCGAGCAGTGACTCGTTGCGGCGGTCCACCGGGTCGTCGTTGACGGCCGACGGGGGCATCTCGCGGTTGTTCTGCGGCAGCAGCGAGAGGAGGTAGCGGACCTCCTCGATGCAGGACTGCTCGTCGTCGTAGACGAAGTGCGAGACGCCGGAGACCCCGGCGTGCACGTCGGCGCCGCCGAGCCCGTTCTGGCTGATCTTCTCGCCGGTGACGGCCTGGACGACGTCCGGGCCGGTGATGAACATCTGCGAGGTCTCGCGGACCATGAAGACGAAGTCGGTGAGAGCCGGCGAGTAGGCCGCGCCACCGGCGCACGGGCCGAGCATCACGGAGATCTGCGGGATGACGCCGGAGGCCCGGGTGTTGCGCTGGAAGATGCCGCCGTAGCCGGCGAGCGCGGTGACGCCCTCCTGGATGCGGGCGCCGGCGCCGTCGTTCAGGGAGACCAGCGGGGCACCGGCCGCGATGGCCATGTCCATGATCTTGTGGATCTTCTGGGCGTGGGCCTCGCCCAGCGCGCCGCCGAAGATCCGGAAGTCGTGGGCGTAGGTGAAGACCGTCCGGCCGTGCACGGTGCCCCAGCCGACGACGACGCCGTCGGTGTGCGGCTTCTTCGCCTCCAGGCCGAAGCCCTGGGCGCGGTGCCGGCGCAGCGGCTCGACCTCGTGGAACGAGCCCTCGTCGAGCAGGAGGTCGATGCGCTCGCGGGCGGTCAGCTTGCCCTTGGCGTGCTGGGCCTCGGTGGCCTTCTCGCTCGGCCCGCGCCGGACCTGCTCGCGCAGTTCGTGCAGCTCCGCGACCTTGCCCCGTACGTCCGCGGGGACTTCGGGGGCGTCGTCGTCGACCGGCGCCTGGTGCACAACCGTCATCTCGAACCACTCCAAAGGTGAGGGAACTGTCCGACAGCCAACGTCTGCGATGCCCCCGGCTGCGAATCACTTCTTCACTTATGACTGTACGAGGGGCCGCACGCTGGTTTCGGCGTCGATTCCGTACAAGGTCGCGTCCGTTTAGATGTCAGGGCTGCACAGAAACAGAAGCGATTCAGCCTGCCCGTACGGTAGCTGTTCGATTACCCCGAGCTGTCGTCCGGATGGCTGCCGGGTGAGCTGGACATGAGGAAACGCGCAGGTCAGCGCTGTCCCGCCGGATGCCGTCCGGCTGCGGTCCGGGGCCGTCCGAGGGGCGCCCGGGAGACCCGCGAAGGGCGCGCCGCTGCGTGGCCGGTGGCCGGTGAGTCGTAGGGATGCGCCAAAAACACCGCAGCCCACCCGGTGGATGCCGGGTGGGCTGTCCGAGCGACCGGGGTCAGGCCCGTCGTCCCTCGTCCGGGTCCTCCTTGCCGCGCAGCTCGTCCTCGCGGCGGCGCAGATCCGCCTCCCACTGCTTGAGCATGTCCTCGTGGCCGTCGTCGCGCCTGTTCAGCGAGGCGAGGAACTCGGGGTCGTCGTCCGGGGCGAGCGGGCGGCCGTCGCGCCGGCGGTCGTACGCCGGGCCGCCCGCGCCGTGGCCGCCGGCCGGGGCGGTGCGCACCCCGCGCTGCTTGCCGGCCACCAGCCAGGCGATCGAGCCGACCAGCGGGAAGAGCAGCACGATGATCACCCAGACCACCTTGGGGAGGTGCTTCACCTCCTCCTCGGGGGTGGTCAGGCAGTCGATGAAGGCCCACACCCACAGGGCGAGCGGGAGCACGAAGGTCAGGATCCTCAGCACGGCGGCGATCTCCCCCGGGCGGCGTCGGTGGCGGTCGGGCCCTCGGAGCGGCGGCCGCTGGCGGTGCGCGCTCCAAGGGGGCCCTTGACACAGGCCAGGCTATCGGGTGGCGGATACTGGCTGGCATGGCATACGACGATCTCCGCTCGTTCCTGCGGGCCCTCGACCGCGAAGGCGACCTCAAGCGCATCAAGGCGGAGGTGGACCCCTATCTGGAGATCGGCGAGATCGTCGACCGCGTGCAGAAGGCCAAGGGCCCGGCCCTGCTGTTCGAGAACGTCAAGGGCTCCACGATGCCGCTGGCGATGAACGTCTTCGGCACCGAGCGCCGGCTCGCCAAGGCGCTCGGCCTCAAGGGCCCGGAGGAGATCGGCGACAAGATCTCCGGCCTGCTGAAGCCGGAGCTGCCGCAGGGCTTCACCGGCTTCCGGGACGCCTTCGGCAAGCTCGCCTCGATGGCCCACGTGCCGCCGAAGCACGTCAAGTCCGGCGACGCTCCGGTGCACGAGGTGGTGCTGACCGGCGAGGACGTCAACCTGGACGAGCTGCCGGCGCTGTTCACCTGGCCGCTGGACGGCGGCTCCTTCTTCAACCTGGGCCTCACCCACACCAAGGACCCGGACTCCGGCATCCGCAACCTCGGTCTGTACCGGCTGCAGCGGCACGACCGCCGCACCATCGGCATGCACTGGCAGATTCACAAGGACAGCCGCAACCACGCCGCGGTGGCCGCCAGGCGGGGCGAGAAGCTGCCGGTCGCGATCGCCTTCGGCTGCCCGCCGGCCGTCACCTACGCGGCCACCGCGCCGCTGCCGGGCGACATCGACGAGTACCTGTTCGCCGGGTTCGTCGCGGGCGAGCGGGTGAAGATGGTCGACTGCAAGACCGTCCCGCTGCAGGTCCCGGCCGACGCCGAGGTGGTCCTGGAGGGCTGGCTGGAGCCGGGCGAGCTGCTGCCCGAGGGGCCGTTCGGCGACCACACCGGCTTCTACACGCCGCAGGAGCCGTTCCCGGCGCTGACGATCGACTGCGTGACGATGCGCCGCCGGCCGATCCTGCAGTCCATCGTGGTCGGCCGCCCGCCGACGGAGGACGGCCCGCTGGGCAAGTTCACCGAGCGCTTCTTCCTGCCGCTGCTGAAGATCATCATCCCGGACATCGTCGACTACGACCTGCCCGAGGCCGGCGGCTTCCACAACTGCGTGATCGTCTCGATCGACAAGAAGTACCCGAAGCACGCGCAGAAGACCATGCACGCCATCTGGGGCGCGCACATGATGTCGCTGACCAAGCTGATCATCGTGGTGGACGCCGACTGCGACGTCCACGACTACCAGGAGGTCGCCTGGCGGGCCTTCGGCAACGTCGACTACAGCCGCGACCTCACCGTGGTGGAGGGCCCCGTCGACCACCTCGACCACGCCTCCTACCAGCAGTTCTGGGGCGGCAAGGCGGGCATCGACGCGACCCGCAAGCTGCCCGAGGAGGGTTACACCCGCGACGGCGGCTGGCCCGAGATGGTCACCTCCGACCCGGCGACCGCCGCCCTGGTGGACCGGCGCTGGAAGGAGTACGGGCTGTGAGCACCGCCGCCGCGCTCCCCGAGGTCCCGCCCGGCAAGGTGAAGTCCTTCCTGCGGCTGGTGATGATCGAGCACTCGGTCTTCGCCCTGCCCTTCGCCTACATCGCGGCGCTGACGGCGATGTTCCTGGCCGACGGACGGGTGCACTGGGGCGAGCTGTTCATCGTCACGGTCTGCATGGTGGGCCTGCGGACCTTCGCCATGGCCGCCAACCGGATCATCGACCGCGAGATCGACGCCCGCAACCCGCGCACGGCGGGCCGCGAACTCGTCACCGGCGTCGTCTCGCTGAAGACCGCGTACATCGGCTCGGCGATCGCCCTGGTGGTCTTCCTCGGCGCCGCGGCCCTGCTCAACCCGCTCTGCCTGGCGCTCGCGCCGGTGGCCGTGGTGCCGATGGTGGTCTACCCGTACGGCAAGCGGTTCACCGACTTCCCGCAGGCGATCCTGGGCCTGGCCCAGGCGATGGGCCCGGTCGGCGCCTGGCTGGCCGTCACCGGCACCTGGTCCTGGGACGCCGTCGTGCTCGGCGCGGCGGTCGGCATCTGGATCGGCGGCTTCGACCTGATCTACGCCTGCCAGGACGTCGCCTCCGACCGGGAGGGCGGCGTGCGCTCCGTCCCGGCCCGGTTCGGCGTCCCGGCCGCGATCCGCGGGGCCCGCGGCTGCCACGTCGTCACCACGCTGCTGCTCGGCTGGTACGCGGTGCTCACCGACGCGGGCGTCGCGTTCTGGATCGGCCTGCTGGTGGTGGCCGGCGCCTTCGTCTACGAGCACACCATCGTCAGGCCGAACGACCTGTCCCGGCTGAACCGGGCGTTCTTCCAGACCAACGGCTTCGTCGGCATCTCGCTGTTCTTCTTCGCGCTGGTGGACCTGGTGGTGCGCGGCCTCGGCGTCTGAGGCCGCGCCCCGCGCGGGCCCTACTTCCCGCCCTCGTCGAGCGTGTGCTTGACGAGGGCGTTCGCGTGCCCGTGGCCGAGCCCGTGCTCCTCCTTGAGCCAGGCGACCAGCTCCATGTGCCGGGTCAGCGGCGAGGAGCGGATCAGCTCCTTCCAGTGCGCGATCGGCTGCCCGTACGTCTTCTCGATCGACGGGAAGTAGCTGGCGGGGCCCTTGGCGGCGGGGGTGGTCATGGCGGGGTTCTCCTTCGTTCGTCGCTCCATAGGACCGGACCCGGAACGGAAACTCATCGGCGCCGCGGTGTGATCCGGGTCACGCCGCGGGGGCCCCGGCCGGGGGCGCGGATCGGCCAGTCCGCGCGGTCCGCCGGCCTGCGCGGATGCGGTCGGACCTCGCGCGCCGGGGTGTGCGGGGGTGGCCGGAAATCATATGTCATATGACCTGTGACATTGTTCTGATCTCCGGCCGGTGACAGGATCCACGCCACATCTCCTTCCTCCAGCCCGACCCCACGTCGGACTGCCCCCACTCACGAAGGATTCGGCGTGCTCCTGCGCACCAGACTCTCCATGCTCGCGGCAGGCGTCGTCGCCTGTTGCGCCACGGCCACCGCCGTGCTGCCGACCCAGGCCGCCTTCGCGGCACCCCCCGCCGCCACCGCCGCCCCGGCCCCGACCGGGGGCGGCCCGGTCGGCCTGACGGCCCCGGCCGTGACGACGGGGTCCGAGGACCTCGCCGAGCCCGCCGCCCCGCTGCCCCCGGCGCTGATCGGCGCGACCCGCCCGGCCGACCCGGCCGAGGCGAGCGCCCCCGTCCTGTCCAAGTCCCTCGCCGTGCAGAGCTGCACCGCGGCCGACTTCGCGGCCCGCACCGGGGCCGACCTGGTCGCGTTCATCAGGAGCTCGACCCCGGACTGCATCAAGTCGCTGTACAGCGAGGGCAAGGCCGACCCGAGCATCTTCCAGCAGTCCCGGATGCTGTCCGTCGCGGCCGCCCTCAAGGACCTGGCAGCCGGCTACACCGGCGACAACTCGACCGGCGTCGCGCAGCTGGTGAAGTACCTGCAAGTGGGCTACTACATCCAGTTCTACTACCCGGCCGCGGCCGGCCCGTACACCCCCGCGCTCACCGCCGCCGTCTCGTCCGCCCTGGACACCCTCTTCGCGGGCACCCGCTGGCGTGACGTCACCGAGGACAACGGCCGCATTCTCAAGGAGGTGGTGTGGCTCACCGACAGCGCCAACCTCCAGGCCCGCTACGCGGGCGTCTACAAGCGGATCCTGGACGAGTACGACAACTCCTACAACGCCTTCCCGCAGATGATCAGCGCGGTCAACTCCGTGCTGTTCTACCCGCTCTGGGCGGGCTACCGGAACGCGGACTTCGTCCGGGCGCTCGCGGCCGATCCGGGCCTCGTCAACTCGCTCGCGAACTTCGCGATCAACCACCGGGACCTGCTCACCGGGCCCCACGCCGTCCTCGACACCAACGCGGGCAACGACCTGGCCCGGTTCGCCGGAACCAGCCCCGCCGCCGAGGCCCTGGCCAAGCCGCTGGTCAAGAAGGTGCTGGACTCCGCGCCGCTCCTCACGCCGCACGCACCGCTGTACGTGTACACGGCCGTCCAGGCCAACTACTACAACGGCGGCCAGTGCTCGTACTACGGCACCTGCGACCTGCCCGCCAAGCTCACCTCGGTGGTCCTGCCGAACCAGCTGGTCTGCGACAACCGCATCCTCCAGGCGCAGGCCCTGTCGGCCGCCGAACTGGCCACCGTCTGCGCGAGCCTGCGCAGCCAGGACGCGCTCTTCCACAGCACGGTCAAGGACAACGGGGCCATCCCGAACCAGTACGCCAAGAACGTCACCTTCGGGATCTTCGCCAACAAGACCGACTACACCACCTACTCGTGGGCGATCTTCGGCAACGACACCGACAACGGCGGCCAGACCGTCATGGACGCGACCGACCCGAACAGCCGGGCCGTGACCGTGATGTACCAGAAGGCCTGGAACGTCAACGACCCCGCGCGGGTGTGGAACCTCAACCACGAGTACACCCACTACCTCGACAGCATCTACAACCTCAAGGGCAACTACACCACCCAGTCGTCCGTCCCGAACAAGTGGTGGGTCGAGGGCCTCGCCGAGTACGTCTCGTACCTCCACCGCGGCGCCACCGACGTCGACGCGATGGCCCAGGCCGCCAAGCACACCTACAAGCTCAGCACCCTCTTCCAGAACACCTACGCCAACTCGGACTCGACCCGCACCTACCCGTGGGGCTACCTGGCCGTCCGGTACATGCTGGAGAAGCACCCGGCCGACGTCCGGGCCATGCTGGAGCGCTTCCGCGTCGGCGACTACCCCGGCGGCTACGCGGTCTACAACGGCCTCGGCACCTCCTACGACGCCGACTTCGACGCCTGGCTCACCGCCTGCGCCGCCGGCGCCTGCTACGCGGCCGGGCCGACCGCCCTGTTCGACACCTCGGTGAACGGCGCCACCGTCACCGCGAACGAGCGGGCCGTGCAGACCGGCCCCGGCCGGATCACCGCCTGGCACTGGACCTTCGGCGACGGCACCGCCTCGGACGAGCGCAACCCGAGCCACACCTACGCGGCGGCCGGCTCGTACACCGTCGCCCTGACCGCCACCGACGACACCGGCCGGTCCGCCACCACCGCCGCCACGGTCACCGTCACCACCGGCGGCCCGGTCACCCTGCCGGCCTGCACCGAACCCCGCAACGACGCGATGGGCCGCAACTGCTCGCGCACCGGCCGCGCCGCGACCGCCGGCAACTCCGATTACCTGTACGTCTACCTGCCGGCCGGCACCACCACCCTGAAGGTCACCACCTCCGGCGGCACCGGCACCGCGCACCTGTACTACAACGCCGACACCTGGGCCTCGCCGAACGCCTTCACCGCCTCCTCCACCGGCACCGGCACCACCCAGTCCCTCACCGTCACCAACCCGGCAGCCGGCTACCGCTACCTCAGCCTGTACGCCGCCACCGACTTCAGCGGCGTCACGGTCAGCACCGAGTTCTGACCCGCCCCGCCCCCGCGCGACCGACGCCCGGCCGGACCCTCCGGCCGGGCGTTCCGCGCGGCCGGACCGGTCGTGGGGGCCGTCCGGCGGCGGGCGGTCACTAGCATCGGCGCATGACCGAGCAGCACAGTGACTGGAAGGCCGACCGCGTCGGCAGTGCCCTGCGCGGGGAGAACCCCACCGTCGTCCGGCGGCTGGCGGCCGGGTTCGCCGTGATCGGGGACGTGCAGTTCCTGCCCGGGTACGCGATCCTGCTGACCGACGAGCCCGGGGTGCAGCGGCTCTCCGACCTGCCCCGCCCCCGCCGGCTCGCCTACCTGGAGGACCTCGACCGCCTCGGCGAGGCCGTCGAACGCGCCTGCCGGGCGGCCGATCCGGCCTTCCGCCGGGTCAACCTGGAGATCCTCGGCAACACCGACCCGATGCTGCACGCCCACGTCTGGCCCCGCTACGACTGGGAACCCGCCGACCTCGTCCGCCTCCCCGTCTGGCTCTACCCCCGCGACCGCTGGACCGACCCGGCCCACGCCCTCGCCCCCGCCCAGGACCCCCTCCGGGCCGCCATCGGCGCGGAGCTGGATGCGCTGGGGTAAAGGCCGGTGGTGCAGACCACTCGATCTCGTGAATCCGCTGACCGGGGGCGGTACGGATGGCCAACTCCCGCTTACGCTGCGGGACATGGACATCGTCATCCCGCTCTTCGAGGACTTCGAGCCGCTCGACGCGATCGGCCCGTACCAGGTGCTCGGCTATCTGCCGGGGGCCACCGTGCGCTTCGTCGCGGCGGGGGAGCGGGGGGCGGTGGCCGACAGCATCGGGGGGATGCGGCTGGACGTGCCCACCCGGTACGCGGACGTCGCGGGGTGCGACGTGCTGCTCGTGCCGGGCGGGCACGGCACCCGGCCGCTGATGGACGACGAGGCCTTCCTCGACTGGCTGCGCCGGACGCACGCGACCACCCGGTTCACCGCCTCCGTGTGCACCGGCGCGCTGCTGCTCGGGGCCGCCGGACTGCTCGACGGCCTCGCCGCCACCACCCACTGGGCGGCGGCCGGCGAACTGGCCGCGTACGGCGCCGCGTACACCCCCGAGCGGGTGGTGCACCGGGGCCGGATCGTCACGGCGGCCGGCATCTCCGCCGGCATCGACATGGCGCTGCGCCTCGCCGCCCTGCTCACCGACGAGACCACCGCCCGGGCGATCCAGCTGCACGCCGAGTACGACCCCAGGCCGCCCTTCGACAGCGGCAGTTGGGCGAAGGCCTCACCGGCCGTACGGGAGCGGATCAAGCAGCTCTAGGGAACACTCCGCGGACCTAGCTAGGGTCTGTCTCTTGGATTTTGTCGGATCAGGCCGCGGCGTCTGGGTGCGTGCATCGCAAGGCGGAGGAGGGAGCCACTGCGGAGCATTGGCGACCGACGACAACGCGGCGAGGTGCGTGCCCAGGCGTCGCGGACCCGGCAAGGATCCAAGAGACAGACCCTAGGCCCCGAGGAAGGCCTCCAGCGCCGAGGCGAGGGCGACCGGGGTCTCGTGCATCGGGTAGTGGCCGGAGGCGGGAAGCTGCTCCACCGTGGCGTTGGGGTAGTGGACGAGGAAGGTGCCGCGCATCGCCTCGGCGGTCAGCAGCAGGTCGTGCTCGCCCACGAACACCCGCACCGGCACCGGGTTCCCGGCGATCCGGTCCACCAGGTCGGCGGTGGTCCAGTCCCGCACGTACCCGCCGAAGGCCTCGGGGGTGGAGAGCTCCAGCGAGCGGTCGACCATCCCGTCGAGCCAGACCCGCCCGGCCCGTCGCCCGGTCACCCGGTCCAGGATCTCGTACCGCTTCGCCCGGTCCTCGGCCGCGCCGTAGAACAGCGCCTCGCCGTCCGCGTCCATCGGGTACGGCCCCGCCGGGACCGGCGCCAGCCCGGCCAGCCGGCGCACCCGCTCCGGCGCCCGGGCGAGCACCTGCTGGACGGCCTTGCCGCCCATCGAGTGCCCGACCAGGGAGAACTCCGCCCAGCCGAGCTGGTCGGCCAGCGCGAGCGCGTCGTCCGCGATCTCGGCCAGGGTGTAGGCGCCGGGGACGTCCTTGCGGTCGCCGTAGCCCCGGTAGTCGAGGAAGGCGTAGGTGAAGGCGGAGCCGTCCAGGTAGTCCGGGAACGGGCCCCAGCCCGCGCTGGTGCCGAACCAGTCGTGCAGCACCAGGACCTTGTGGGAGCCGGTGCCGATCAAGCGGTGAGGGATCGTCATGCGGGGCTTCCTGCCCGGTGACGGTGATCGTCGAACCCCGGGCCCGGCGCTCCGCCGGCGTCCGGGCCGGGCTGGAAACCCATCGGGCCGAAAACCCGTCGACAGCGCGGCCCCGGCGCGCTGGACTGGGGACATGACGTCCCGGACCCCGGTGATCGACACCGCGCTGGTGCGGCGGCTGCTCGTGGAGCAGTTCCCGCAGTGGGCCGAGCTGCCCCTGCGGCGCGTGCAGCCGGGGGGCTCGGACCACGTGATCCACCGGCTCGGGGACGAACTGGCCGTCCGGCTGCCGCGCGGGGCGTGGGCGGCCGGGCAGGCGCGGAAGGAGATGCGCCTGCTGCCCCGGCTCGCGCCGCACCTGCCGCTGGCGGTGCCGGCGCCGCTGGCCGTCGGCGAGCCCGCGCACGGCTACCCGTGGCACTGGTCGGTCGCCCGCTGGCTGTCCGGCGGGACACCCGCCGGCCCCGCCGGACTCACCGACCTGCCCGCCGACGCGGTCCGCCTCGCCGGGTTCCTGGCCGCGCTCCGGGAGCTTCCGACGCTCCCGGGCCTCGCTCCGGGGGCGCACAACGACCACCTGGGCGCCCCGCTGGCCGGTCGTGACGCCGGAACCCGGGCGCAGATCGCGGCGGCCGGGGGTGCGTTCGACGCCCGCGCGCTCACCGCGCTCTGGGACGCCGCGGTGCGCGCCCCCGTCCACCGCGGTCCACCGGTCTGGTTCCACGGCGACCTGCACACCGGGAACCTGCTCGCCGTCGACGGACGGCTCACCGCCGTCATCGACTTCGGCGGTCTCGGCGTCGGCGACCCGGCCTGCGACCTGGTCCTCGCCTGGACCCTGCTGGACGCCCCCGCCCGGGCCGCCTTCCGCGCGGCCCTCGGCGTCGACGACGCCGCCTGGCTGCGCGGCCGCGGCTGGGCCCTCACCACCGGCCTCAACGCGTACACCCACTACGCCGCCACCCACCCCCGGATCGCCCGCGCGACCCGCCACCAGATCGAGGCGGCGCTCTGCGAGCCGTACCGTCCCCCCGAGGAGCCCCGATGATCGGCCGGTTGGAGTGCATCGTCCTGGACTGCCCGGAACCCGCCGTGCCGGCCCGGTTCTACGCGGGGCTGCTCGGCGGCGAGGTGGACCGGCCGGACCCGCGCTGGTCGCTGCACGCCGACTGGTCCACCCTGCACACCCCGTCCGGCCCGGTGCTCTGCTTCCACGGCGTCGCCGACCACCGCCCGCCCCGCTGGGGCGACCCGGCGAGCCCCCAGCAGGTCCACCTCGACGTCCACGTCCCCGACCTGGCCGCCGCCGAGCCCGCCGTCCTCGCCCTCGGCGCCACCCTCCTCCACGACGCCGGCCGCTGGCGCATCTACGCCGACCCGGCCGGCCACCCCGTCTGCCTCCTCCCGGCCCGCCACTGAGCCGCCACGGCGACGGGAGGCGGCCGCCTCCCCGCATCTCAGGAGATCCGGCGGACCCGGCGGACGGTGGGGGTGACGGTCAAGCAGTGAAGGAACGCGTGGAATTGACGCGGTGTGAGGGGGCGGTTCAGGCCAGTGTCAGGGTGTCGCCGACCGCGAGCCGGCCCGGGGCGGCGACCTCGGCGAGCGCGTCCAGGCGGGAGTCGTGGTACGCCGCGAGGGCCTTGAGGATCTCCGGGGCGTGCGGCAGCCCGGGCTGGGCGGCGGTGGTCATCACGCAGCGCTCGCTGGAGCGGACGAAGGCGAGCCGGGCGGCGGAGCGTGCGGAGCCGTGCGCCTCGCGCCCGAACCAGGCGTCCTCGGTGAACGGCGGGGTGCCCGGCGGGGTGCGCAGCAGGACGTTCGGGCGGAACCGGCGGACGTCCACCACGGCGGACGGCGCGGCCTCGGCGACCCAGTCCAGGGTGGCGGTGGTGAGCACGCTGACCGGGAGCTGGTCGAAGTGCGAGACGGCGTCCTCGCGGGCCAGCTCGACGTCGTCGCGCTGCAGGTAGGCGCGCAGGAACGCGGTCGGGTCGAGGACCGGCCGGCCGAGCGGGTCGAACAGCTCGGGGCCGTCGAGCCGGTGGCCGAGCCGGGCGGAGAGGCGCAGCAGGCCGTCCATCCGCCGGAACCGGCGGCTGTTCTTGCCGGAGCCGAGCTTGCCGTTGCCGTCGCGCACGGCGTAGAGGCGGTCGCCCGCGAGCCCGCGGTCGTCCACCTCGACGGAGTCGAGCCGCTCGCCGCCGGTGGACTTCACGGGGTAGCGCCAGAGCTGCTCGATGACTCCGATGATCTCTGCCATGGCCGGACAGCGTACCGCCGTGCGCCAATGTTGGTCTAGACCAAGTGCCGGGCTCCGGCCAGGTGTTCCCGCCCGGCCGCGGTGCGGCCGCTCACCCCAGCCGGGCGACCGCCCGCACCGGGGCCCCGTCCGCCGCCACCAGCCGCAGCGGGAAGAGCGAGACCTCGACCGGCCGGCCGGCCTCCTGCGCCGCCAGCAGCGGCCGCAGATCGGTCAGGTTCTCCGCGATCACCCCGCCGCCCGGCGCCCCGAGCAGCACCCGGTGCGCCGCCAGCGTCGGCTCCTCGGCGGCCGGCTGGTCGTGCTCGTCGGTGAGGTCGGCGAGCAGGGCGGCGACCGCCGGGTCGCCCGGGCCGGGGTCGGGCGTCGGGTCGACGCTGAGCGCGTCCACCCCGACCGTGCGCACCCCGGCGGCGACGATCGCCTCGGCGGCCCGCGCGGTCAGGCTCGGGTGGGCGAGGTAGGCGTCGGTGCCCCAGTGCCGGGCCCAGCCGGTGGCGAGCAGCAGGACGGTGCCCTCGCCGGCCCGCTCCAGCGCGGGGGCGAGCAGCTCGGCGGTGATCGCGGCGCGCGGCTCCAGCCCGCGCAGGTCGGCGACGACGGCCGGCCCGGTGAACCGCTCCAGCGGCAGGCCGTCCAGCGTCGGCCAGGTGACGTCGACGTGGTACGGCGCGTCCACGTGGGTGCCGGACTGCGAGCCGAGGTGCAGGGCGAGCACGTTCACCCCGGCGGTGGCGGTGGTGAGGGCGGGCTCCAGGAGGACGGCCGGATCGCCGGGGTAGACCGGCATCGCGGTGGTCACCTGGTGGGTGAGGTCGACGAGGGTCGTGGCCATGCCGCCATCCTCGCAGGGCGGGCCGGGGCGGAGTGAGGGGCGGAGTGGGGATAGAAAGTAACCACTATGGAAAAGCCTGAGCAGCCAGTCCGCCGTCCCTGGGTCGTGGGGGTCTCCGGCGCGTCCGGCACCCCGTACGCCGCCGCGGTGATCCGCGCCCTCCTCGCCGCGGGCGAGTCGGTCGACCTGGTGGTCAGCCGGGCCGCCCGGCTGACCATCCTCGACGAGACCGGCATCGCCTTCCGGGACGCGCACTGGCGCGCCGACCTGGCCGCCTGGCTGGGCACCGGCGGGGAGGAGCTGGAGGACGTCCGGTACTGGCCGGCGGGCGACTTCGCGGCGGGCCCGTCCAGCGGCTCGTACCCCGCGAAGGGGATGCTGGTGGTGCCCGCCACCACCGGCGCGGTGGCCGGGATCGCGCTCGGCCTCAGCAAGGACCTGCTCCAGCGGACGGCCAGCGTCACCCTCAAGGAGCGGCGTCCGCTGGTCGTGTGCGTCCGCGAGACACCACTCAACGGGGTGACGTTGAAGCACTTGGTGGAACTGGACGCGCAGGGCGCCGTCGTGCTCCCCGCCTCGCCCGGTTTCTACGCCGGCGGCTCCACCGTCGGCGAGCTGGTCGGTTTCGTCGCCGGACGGGTGCTGGACGCCGTCGGCGTGCCGCACACGCTGTACCGCCGCTGGGAGGGCGAGTTGGGTGCGGCGGCGCGCGCGACCGGACGCCCGGCCTGAGGGGGAGTGAGATCCCGCAGGACGGGAGAGTATGTTCTCTGCGATATCCGGGTTGGTCCGCGTACGGCGCCTTTGAATCCGGATAATGATCTGTGGGTCTGGCGAGGTTCGGAAGGACGCGACGGTATATGGACACGGTGGACAGACAGCTCATCCAGGCGCTGCGGGAGAACGGCCGCGCCTCCTACGCCGAGCTGGGCCGGCTGGTCGGCCTCTCCGGCCCGAGCGTCACGGACCGCATCAACCGCCTGGAGCAGGCCGGGGTCATCACCGGCTACCGGGCGACGGTCAACCCGGCCTCGCTCGGTTTCGGGGTCACGGCCCTGATCGGCCTCCAGCTGACCGACGCGGCGGACCACGAGGACGTCGCGTTCCGGCTGAAGGACCTCGGCGAGGTCGAGGACTGCTGGTTCATCGCCGGTGACGACTCGTACATGCTCAAGGTCCGGGTGCCGGACGTCGAGGGCCTGGAGTCGGTGGTGAAGCGGATCTCGGGCACGAAGGGCGTGGCCCGCACCCGGACGACCGTCGTACTCTCCACGAAGTGGGAGAGCCGGGTCAGCGAGCTGCCGCTCGGCGACGCCGAGTAGCACCCGGACGCACGACGGAAGCACGGGGGAAGTGACGGTCATGGCACTGGTCGGCCTGGAGGAACTGCACGCGGCCCGGGAGCGGATCGCGGGCGTCGCGGTGCGCACCCCGCTGGTCCCCGCCCCCTGGGCGGCGGACGGCGGGCGCCGGCTCTGGCTCAAGCCGGAGAACCTCCAGCCGACCGGGGCGTTCAAGACCCGCGGGGCGTACAACCGGCTCGCCGCGCTGAGCGGGGAGGAGCGCGCCCGGGGCGTGGTCGCCCAGTCCAGCGGCAACCACGCGCAGGCGGTGGCGTACGCCGCGCAGCTGCTCGGCATCAAGGCCGTGATCGTGATGCCGGACACCTCTCCGGCGGTCAAGGTCGAGGCCACCCGGTCGTTCGGCGCCGAGGTGCTGCTGGTCACGCCGGAGGAGCGGGACACCGTGCCCGGCGAGCTGGCCGAGCGGCACGGCTACGTCTGGGTGCCGCCGTACGACGACCCGTTCATCATCGCGGGCCAGGGCACGGTCGGCCTGGAGATCGCCGAGGACGCCCCGGCGGAGCTGGACACGGTGCTCGTCCCGGTCAGCGGCGGCGGGCTGATCGGCGGCACGGCGGCCGCGCTCAAGCTGACCCGCCCGGGCATCCGGGTGGTCGGCGTCGAACCGGAGCTGGCGGCCGACGCGCAGGCCAGCCTGCGGGCCGGGCGGCGGATCGGCTGGCCGGTCGCCGACACCTACCGGACGATCGCCGACGGCCTGCGCACGCCCTCGGTCGGCGTGCTGCCGTACGAGCACCTCGCCGCCTACGTGGACGACATCGTCACGGTCACCGAGGACGAGATCCGCGCCACGGTGGCGCTGCTGGCCCGGCGCGGGCGGATCGTCGCCGAGCCGTCCGGCGCGGTCGCCCCGGCGGCGTACTTCCACCGGGCCGCCGAGCTCGGCGGGCAGGCCGTCGCGGCCGTGGTGAGCGGCGGCAACATCGAACCGTCGCTGCTGGCGGAACTGCTCGCCGGCTGACCCGCGCGGGGCGGCTGCCCGCGAACCGCCACGGGTGGGGGCGTACGCTCGTTCCGGCAACGATTCGAAGTCGGAGGAGGCGGGGCACCGCATGGACGCAGGGCTCAAGCGCGAGCTGGAGGCGAAGGTCTACGCGGGTGAGCGGCTGACCCGGGAGGACGGGATCGCGCTCTACGAGAGCGACGACCTGGCCTGGCTGGGCGGGCTCGCCCACCACGTGCGGACGCGGAAGAACGGCGACGTCGTCCACTTCAACGTCAACCGCCACCTCAACATGACCAATGTGTGCAACGCGTCCTGCGCGTACTGCTCGTTCCAGCGCAAGCCGGGCGAGAAGGACGCCTACACGATGCGCATCGAGGAGGCCGTCCGCCTCGCCAAGGCGATGGAGGTCGACTCCCTCACCGAGCTGCACATCGTCAACGGGCTGCACCCCACCCTGCCGTGGCGCTACTACCCGCGCTCGCTGCGGGAGCTGAAGGCCGCGCTGCCGAACGTCTCGCTCAAGGCCTTCACCGCCACCGAGATCCACTGGTTCGAGCGGATCAGCGGCCTGCCCGCCGACGAGATCCTCGACGAGCTGATCGACGCCGGTCTGGAGTCGCTGACCGGCGGCGGCGCGGAGATCTTCGACTGGGAGGTCCGCCAGCACATCGTCGACCACGACACCCACTGGGAGGACTGGTCGCGGATCCACCGGCTCGCCCACAGCAAGGGCCTCAAGACGCCGGCCACCATGCTCTACGGCCACATCGAGGAGCCCCGCCACCGGGTGGACCACGTGCTGCGGCTGCGCGAGCTGCAGGACGAGACCGGCGGCTTCCAGGTCTTCATCCCGCTGCGCTACCAGCACGACTTCCACGACTCCAAGGACGGCGTGGTGCGCAACAAGCTGATGGCGCGCACCGAGATGGCCACCGGCGCGGAGGCGCTGAAGACCTTCGCGGTCTCCCGGCTGCTGTTCGACAACGTGCCGCACGTCAAGGTCTTCTGGGTGATGCACGGCGTCACCACCGCCCAGCTGGCGCTCAGCCACGGCGCGGACGACATGGACGGCTCGGTGGTCGAGTACAAGATCACCCATGACGCGGACAACTTCGGCACCCCGAACAAGCTGAGCCGCGAGGACCTGCTCGACCTGATCCGGGACGCCGGTTTCCGCCCGGTGGAGCGCAACACCCGCTACGAGGTCATCCGCGAGTACGAGGGCCCCGACCTGACGCGCCGGGAGGCCCCGCAGGCGATGCGCCTCTGACCACGGCCTCCGGTCGCAGGAGCCGCCGTCCCGGGCCCGATCGGCCGGGGGCGGCGGCTTCTTCACGGGGCCCGCACAGGGCCCCGGCTTTCGCAACCCGGCCTCCGTTTGGCAGGATCGGCCACATGTCCGGTTACCGTCACGCCTCTCCGTACCCGTCGTACGAGCCGGTGTACGAGGCGCCGCAGCAGCCGTACGGCGGCCACCAGGAGTACGACGTCCCGCTGTACGAGGGACCGCACGAGGACCACGGCTTCCAGGACCACGGCCACCAGGGCCACCCGGACCACGCCCACCAGGGCCACGGCTTCCACGGCCACGGCTTCCAGGACCCGGCCGAGCACGACGTCTACGACCGGCCGTTCCAGGAGCACCGGGCCGAGCCGGAGTTCCGGCCCGAGCCGCCCCCGGCGC